>NZ_JBWKYJ010000070.1:0-25009 GCF_059423685.1 Acidovorax sp. GW460-11-11-14-LB4
GTGACCTACAAGTCCACCGCTGACCGCGCTGCTGTGCGTGCCCAGGCTGCTGAAGCCCTGCGCACCGGCCAGATCTCTTCGGGCGAAATCGGCAACGCGATGTAATTGCCAGAGGCCCCATGCAGACTGCATGAGGGCTTTGTGAAAATTGCCAATGCAAAAGGCCGGGGCCCCCTGTGAGGGGCCCCGGCCTTTTTTAGTCTGGCGGGCAGCCGTTTCGTTTCGGAGCAGCGCTAAAAGTCACCGACCATCCACATCAAACGGAACTCATGGCAATCCACGGCTGGGGGGAGCATATGCATCATGGCAAGGCCAATGCTGGAGGGCATCCACACAGCGCAGAAATAAAAAAACCCGGCATTGCCGGGTTTTTTTGCCGCACAGGGGTGCTCGCAAAAGCTTACTTCTTCTGGCGGAACTTGCGCAGTGCCGCAATCTGGGCTGCCATAACAGCCAGTTCGGACTGGGCCTTGGCCAGATCGATGTCGCTCTTGGCGTTCTTGAGCGCTTCTTCGGCTGCAGACTTGGCTGCGTTGGCCTTCTCGTCGTCCAGGTCCTTGCCACGGATGGCGGTGTCGGACAGCACGGTCACGCAGTTGGGTTGCACTTCCAGAATGCCACCGGCCACGAAAACGAACTCTTCGCCACCGTCAGCCATTTCGATGCGCACCGAGCCCGGCTTGATGCGGGTGATCAGCGGGGTGTGGCGGGGGTAGATACCCAGTTCGCCAGCTTCGCCGGGCAGAGCGACAAAACGCGCTTCACCGGAGAAGATGGACTCTTCGGCACTGACCACATCAACGTGGATGGTGTTCATCATTGCTCCTAGGAAAAGGTGGGTTGCTTGATTGCTGAAGGCCGCGCTGCCATTGGCTGCCCGGCCGACGGCTCATCAGGCCACCTTCTTGGCCTTTTCGAAGGCTTCGTCAATGGTGCCCACCATGTAGAACGCTTGCTCTGGCAGGTGGTCGCACTCGCCGTTCACGATCATCTTGAAACCGCGGATGGTTTCCGACAGGGGAACGTACTTGCCTGGCGAACCCGTGAACACTTCGGCCACGTGGAAAGGCTGCGACAGGAAACGCTGGATCTTGCGAGCGCGGGCCACGGCCAGCTTGTCTTCAGGAGCCAGTTCGTCCATGCCCAGGATGGCGATGATGTCGCGCAGTTCCTTGTAGCGTTGCAGCGTACCTTGCACGGCGCGGGCCGTGGTGTAGTGGTCTTCGCCCACCACGTTCGGGTCCAGCTGGCGGCTGGTGGAGTCCAGAGGATCCACAGCGGGGTAGATACCCAGCGAAGCGATGTCACGCGACAACACCACGGTGGAGTCCAAGTGAGCAAACGTCGTGGCAGGCGATGGGTCGGTCAAGTCATCCGCTGGCACATACACGGCCTGGATGGAAGTGATCGAACCGACCTTGGTGGACGTAATACGCTCTTGCAGGCGGCCCATTTCTTCGGCCAGCGTAGGCTGGTAGCCCACGGCGGAGGGCATACGGCCCAGCAGAGCGGACACTTCGGTACCGGCCAGCGTGTAGCGGTAGATGTTGTCCACGAAGAACAGCACGTCACGGCCTTCGTCACGGAAGGATTCCGCGATGGTCAGGCCGGTCAGGGCCACGCGCAGACGGTTGCCTGGGGGCTCATTCATCTGGCCGTACACCATGGCGACCTTCGAGTCTTCGAGCTTCTCGAGGTTCACCACGCCGGAATCGGCCATTTCGTGATAGAAGTCGTTCCCTTCACGGGTACGCTCGCCCACACCAGCGAACACCGACAGACCACTGTGGGCCTTGGCGATGTTGTTGATGAGTTCCATCATGTTCACGGTCTTGCCCACGCCAGCGCCGCCGAACAGACCCACCTTGCCGCCCTTGGCGAACGGGCACACCAGGTCGATCACCTTGATGCCGGTTTCCAGCAGCTCTTGCGATGGCGACAGTTCGTCGTACGCAGGGGCCTTGCGGTGGATGGAGGCCGTCAGGTCCTGGCTGACCGGACCGCGTTCGTCGATGGGCGTGCCCAGCACGTCCATGATGCGGCCCAGCGTCGCCTTGCCCACAGGCACGGTGATGGGGTTGCCGGTGTTGGACACCATGATGCCGCGACGCAGGCCGTCGGACGAACCCAGGGCAATGGTACGCACCACGCCGTCGCCCAGCTGCTGTTGCACTTCCAGCGTCAGCGACGAGCCTTCGAGCTTCAGGGCGTCATAAATCTTGGGCATCTGGTCGCGGGGGAACTCCACGTCCACCACAGCGCCGATACATTGAACAATCTTGCCTTGCACTTGAGCCATTTTTCGCTCCAATAAAGTAGTTTGTTGAGCTGCTTACACAGCAGCGGCGCCAGCCACGATTTCCGAAAGTTCTTTCGTGATCGCTGCCTGGCGCGTCTTGTTGTAGACCAGCTTCAACTCGCCAATGACGCTGCCGGCGTTGTCAGTGGCAGCCTTCATGGCCACCATGCGCGCCGACTGCTCGGACGCCATGTTTTCCGCAACCGCCTGGTAGATCAGGGACTCGACATAACGGACCAGCAGCTCGTCGATGACGCTTTGCGCATCGGGCTCATAGATATAGTCCCAGCCGTGTTCCGTCTTCTCAGCCTGCATCTGCTCGGAGGACAGGGGGAGCAACTGCTCCACCACCGATTCCTGCTTCATGGTGTTGATGAACTTGGTGTAGCTCAGGTACACCGCGTTGATCTTGCCTTCTGCGTATGCATCGAGCAGCACCTTCACCGGGCCAATCAGCTTGTCCAGGTGGGGGGTGTCGCCCAGACCTGTCACGTGCGAAACCACCTTGGCGCCCACACGGTTCAGGAAACCCAGGCCCTTGTTGCCAATCGCCACGGCTTCGGTCGAGACGCCCGCGCCTTGCAGTTCACGCAGCTTGGTCGTCACGGCACGCAACACGTTGGTGTTCATGCCGCCACACAGACCCTTGTCTGTGGTGATAACGATGACGCCAGCGGTCTTGGCATCGTTCACTTTCATGAACGGATGCACGTACTCTGGGTTGGCCTTGCCGAGGTTGGCTGCAATGTTGCGGATCTTCTCGCTGTATGGGCGGGCAGCCCGCATCCGGTCCTGCGCCTTGCGCATTTTGGATGCGGCCACCATTTCCATGGCTTTGGTGATCTTCTTGGTGTTTTCCACCGATTTGATCTTGCCGCGTATTTCCTTGCCTGCTGCCATGATGGCTCCTCGTCCGGTTTAAGCGAACGACTTCTTGAACGCGGCGATCGCTGCGGTCAATTCGGCTTCTGCGTCCTTGTCCATGGCCTTGGCCTGCTCCAGCTTGGCCAGCAAAGCGGCGTGGCTGGTCTTCAGGAACTGGTGCAGGCCGTGTTCGAAGTCGAGCACCTTCTTGACGTCGATGTCGTCCATGAAGCCCTTGTTCACAGCGAACAGCGTGGAAGCCATCAGCGAGATGGGCAGCGGGCTGTACTGTGCCTGCTTGAGCAGCTCGGTCACGCGGGCACCGCGGTCCAGCTGCTTGCGGGTGGCTTCGTCCAGATCGGAGGCAAACTGCGCAAACGCAGCCAGTTCACGGTACTGGGCCAAGTCGGTACGGATACCACCGGACAGGTTCTTCACCAGCTTGGTCTGGGCTGCACCGCCGACGCGCGACACCGAGATACCGGCGTTGATAGCGGGGCGGATACCGGCGTTGAACAGGCTGGTTTCCAGGAATATCTGACCGTCGGTGATCGAAATCACGTTGGTAGGCACGAAAGCGGACACGTCGCCAGCTTGCGTCTCGATGATGGGCAGTGCCGTCAACGATCCGGTCTTGCCCTTGACTTCACCCTTGGTGAAGGCTTCGACGTAGTCGGCGTTCACGCGGGCTGCGCGTTCGAGCAAACGGCTGTGGAGATAGAACACGTCGCCAGGATAGGCTTCACGGCCTGGTGGGCGGCGGAGCAGCAGGGACACTTGGCGGTAGGCAACGGCTTGCTTGGACAGATCGTCATACACGATCAGCGCGTCTTCACCGCGGTCGCGGAAGTACTCGCCCATCGTGCAGCCCGAGTAGGCCGACACGTACTGCATGGCGGCCGATTCGGAAGCCGATGCGGCCACCACAATCGTGTACTCCATGGCGCCGGCTTGTTCCAGAGCGCGCACCACGTTCTTGATCGAAGAAGCCTTCTGACCAATAGCGACGTAGATACAGGTAACGCCCTGACCCTTCTGGGCAATGATGGCGTCGATGGCGACGGCCGTCTTGCCAGTCTGGCGGTCACCAATGATCAGCTCGCGCTGGCCACGGCCCACGGGCACCATCGAGTCGATGGACTTCAGGCCGGTCTGCAGAGGCTGGTCCACCGATTTACGGGCGATCACACCAGGAGCGACCTTTTCGATCACGTCGGTGAGCTTGGCGTTGATGGGACCCTTGCCGTCGATCGGCTGGCCCAGGGCATTCACCACGCGTCCGATCAGTTCGGGGCCGACGGGCACTTCCAGAATACGGCCCGTGCACTTCACGGTGTCGCCTTCGGAGATATGCTCGTACTCGCCCAGAATCACGGCGCCGACGGAGTCGCGCTCAAGGTTCAGCGCCAGACCGTAGGAGGGCTGGCCGTCCTTGGTCGCGGGGAACTCGAGCATTTCGCCCTGCATCACGTCCGACAGGCCATGAACGCGCACGATACCGTCGGACACGGACACCACGGTACCCTGGTTGCGGATATCGCTGCTGGCGGCCAGACCTTCGATGCGGCTCTTGATGAGTTCAGAAATTTCTGCGGGATTGAGTTGCATGACTCTTTCCTTCTTTCTTTGGTTCGCTGTCCTCTCCGCGCATTACGCGATGAGGGCCGCTTTCATTTGTTCAAGACGGGCCTTGACCGAAGTGTCCAGCACCTCGTCACCCACCACTACGCGAATACCACCGATCAGGGACTCATCCAGCTTCACAGCGAGGTTGAGCTTGCGGCCGAAGCGCTTTTCCAGCGCTGCGCTGACCTCAGACAGTGCAGCACTGTCCATCGGAAATGCGCTGTACACCACGGCATCCGAAGATCCGTTGCGACGATTCACGAGGGCACGAAACTGCGCAGCCACTTCCGGGAGCGCATCAATGCGTCCGTTGTCGATGACTGTGCGCAGGAAATTTTTGGCCATATCCGGCAGGGCCGAGCGGGCGACCCCGGTGAATACAGCGAACACCTGGTCTGCCGTCACCTTGGGGTTGTCCGCCAACTGACGCAGCTGGGGGTTGGCGGCAATCGCCGCCAGTTCGTCCATCCAGGCAGCGGTGCTGCCCAGATCGACGCCCGCGCCCGCAGTGGCAGCCTTGAACAAGGCATCGGCGTAAGGGCGGGCAATGGTGGCGAGTTCAGCCATGTGTGTCCCCTTACAGCTCGGTCTTCAGGCGGTTGAGCAGGTCGGCATGGACGCCAGCATTGACTTCCTTGCGGAGAATCTGCTCGGCACCCTTGACGGCCAACGCTGCCACCTGCTCACGCAGGGCTTCGCGGGCTTGGACCGTCTGCTGCTCGGCTTCAGCGCGGGCAGCAGCAACAATCTTGTTGCCTTCCTCTGTGGCGCGGGCCTTGGCTTCTTCGATGATGGCCTGGGCACGACGGTCGGCGTCCGCAAGACGCGAGGCCGTCTCGTTGCGCGCCTGTGACAGCTCCTTCTCGACGCGCTGGTTGGCAGCGGTCAGTTCGGATTTGGCACGGTCGGCAGCTGCGAGGCCATCGGCGATTTTCTGGGCTCGCTCATCCAGCGCCTTCGCGATCGGGGGCCACACGAATTTCATCGTGAACCACACGAGGATCAGGAAGACGATGGCCTGAACGAACAGGGTCGCATTGATACTCACGGCAACACCTTTCTAAAGTGGCGTTGAACGGGAATTACTTGGGCAGGTTGGCCAAGAGCGTGGAAACGAAGGGGTTGGCGAAAGCGAACAGCAGAGCGATAGCCACGCCGATCAGGAACGCAGCGTCGATCAGACCAGCCAAGATGAACATCTTGGTTTGCAGTTCGTTGATCAGTTCAGGCTGACGTGCCGACGATTCGAGGAACTTGCCACCCATCAGGGCGATGCCGATGGAAGCGCCGATAGCGCCCAGACCAACGATCAGACCACAAGCCAGAGCGACGAGACCGAGAATGTTTTCCATGATGACTCCTGAGTTAAAAAGAAAAGTTAAGGAAAGAAAAAACGAAAGGGAAACTTAGTGCGCGTTGTGCGCCTGACCGAGGTAGATCAGCGCCAGCATCATGAAAATGAACGCTTGCAGCGAGATCACCAAAATGTGGAACAGCGTCCAGATGGTGCCAGCGATGACGTGGCCCACAGGCAGCAGCACACCCGACAGCGACAGGGCCGCAGCACCACCCATGAGGGCGATAAGCATGAACACCAGCTCGCCAGCGTACATGTTGCCAAACAACCGCATGCCGTGGGACACGGTGTTGGCGACATATTCAATGATCTGCATGAGCAGATTCACCACGCCCAGGATCAGGGCGAAGATAGGATTCTTGCTGGTGCCGAAAGGGGCCGACACCAGTTCGTGTGCCCAGCCGCCAGCACCCTTGATCTTGACGCTGTACCAGAAGCGCAGGATCAGGATGGCAAAAGCGAGGCCCAGCGTGGTAGACAGGTCAGCCGTGGGCACGACACGCAGATAGGCGTGGTGAGGATCGTGGCCGGCGGCGCCATAGATTTGCGCCCAGATGGCGGGCAGCAGGTCCACAGGCAGCATGTCCATGAAGTTCATCAAGAAGATCCAGACGAACACCGTCAGACCCAGGGGCGCAATGAACTTGCGGCTTTCAGCGTTGTGAATGTTCGCCTTGGCCTGGTTGTCCACCATCTCGACCAGCATCTCGACCGCTGCCTGGAAGCGTCCAGGCACACCAGAGGTTGCCTTACGGGCAGCTGACCACAGAATCAAAAGGGTGAGAGCCCCCAGAACCAAACCGACGATGATCGAGTCATAGTTGATGACAGTGAAATCAACGATCTTGGTCTGGTTGACGTTTTGAAGATGCTGCAGGTGGTGAACGATGTATTCACTTGCAGTCGGAGCGTGCGCTTCTGCGGCCATCGGACAACTCTTCTCTCTATCAATCGGTTTTTCGGACACCAGGCCGCACCAACAGTGCCACCCAGTACGTTTTCATTGCGACCACCATGCCAATCAGCAAGGCAATCCAGCTCAAGCCCGGCACCAGCCGAGGTGCCGCCGCCAGCAGCGCCACCGTCAACATGATCTTGGCGATTTCCCACCCAAAGAACCCCACCATGGCAGCCCGCGGATTGGATGACGCCTTGTGGCGCAACACACCGCGGGCAAACAGTGCAGCCGGAGCCACCACTGCCAGGGCACCGTAGGCTGCAGACCAACCCACCACCGCCCTGCCCGTCAGAACCCAGGCCACCAGGGCCACCAGCATTCCGACCAGCGCCTGACCTGCCACCACCTTCCACACCGAGAGGGGCGGATGGCGACTGCGCCACTGCTGCGCCTCTTGGGCCGTCAGGGGCTTGAAGTCAGATTCTTCAGCCTCAGTTTCAGTCTCTGGCGGGATTGTTTTCATTGATGAATGACGCCCGCGTTACAGACCGCAACTTTTACAAAGCCTCTAATTATAAGTAAAAACCCATGGCACCAGACAAAAACCCGCAAACGTGCCTGTGGGCTTCGTGTGCGCCTGCTCTGTTGTGGTGATGCGCCAACGGCTTTTGCGCTCCAAAAAACTCGCGCAATGCACCGATCTGGCGCACGCCAAACACACAATTCAGACACCCTCATCAGCCCGTGACGCACAATGACAGTGCATGCCTAGCTATTGAAACTGCAGCATCCCTACCACCGCGATCCACCATGACATCCTCCAATCCGCCGCCCGCCAACGGCCTCGATACGCAGGCAACAGATCCACGCAAAGACTCGCTGATCGAATACCCCTCCAAGTTCCCGATCAAGGTCATGGGCGCCAAGGTGGATGGGTTCGTGCACGCGGTGACCGAACTGGCCCGCCAGTTTGACCCCACCTTCGACGCCGCCACCATTGAACTGCGGGACAGCCGCGCAGGCAATTACCTCGGAGTAACCATCACCATCACGGCGACCAGCCGCGAGCAGCTGGACGACCTGTACCGTGCGCTGTCATCGCATCCGCTGGTGAAAGTGGTGCTGTAGCCGCCCCCTTCAAGTTGCGCCATGACGATTGACATCCGCCTGCTGGGCCGTGTGGACTACGCCAGCACTGTGCAGGCCATGCAGGACTACACGACCACACGTACGCCCTCTGACCCGGATACGCTTTGGATTTGTGAGCACCCGCCGCTTTACACCCAAGGCATTGCAGGCAAAAGCGATCATGTGCTTGACCCAGGCGAGATCCCCGTCATCGCCACCAACCGGGGTGGGCAGGTCACCTTCCACGGACCGGGCCAGGTGGTCGCGTACCCGCTGATCGACCTGCAACGCGCAGGCTATTTCGTCAAGGAATACGTTTATCGCGTCGAAGAGTCCGTGATCCGTGCGCTGGCGCGCTTCGGCGTCACGGGCCACCGGGTTGCCGGCGCACCCGGCATTTATGTGCGCCTGGATGACCCGCGCAGCCACGCCATGCTGCCCCAACGCCCCCAAAAACGAGCGGGCTCGGAGGCGCCCACGCCCGACTTCGAAGGCCTGGGCAAGATCGCGGCGCTCGGCATCAAGGTCAGCCGCCACTGCACCTACCACGGCGTGGCGCTGAACGTGAACATGGACCTGGAGCCCTACGGCCGCATCAACCCTTGCGGTTACGCAGGATTGAAAACGGTGGACCTTTCTACAATCGGGGTCCACACCACCTGGGAAGAAGCCGCGCAGGTGCTGGGCCAGCAGCTCAGCATCCGGTTGGCGCCCTGAACTCTGCCTACAGCCATGAGCACCCCTGAAGTCGTCCGCGAAGCGCAATCCACCGAAGCCTACAACCCGCTGGCCAAGCAAAAGGCTGCGGCCAAGCTGTCGCGCATTCCGATCAAGGTGGAGCAGGGCGAAGTGCTCAAGAAGCCCGAGTGGATCCGCGTGAAGGCGGGCAGCCCCACCACGCGTTTCTACGAAATCAAGGAAATACTGCGCGAACACAAGCTGCACACGGTGTGCGAAGAAGCTTCGTGCCCCAACATCGGTGAATGCTTTGGCAAAGGCACGGCCACCTTCATGATCATGGGTGACAAGTGCACGCGCCGTTGCCCGTTCTGCGACGTGGGCCATGGCCGCCCCGACCCGCTCGACAAGGATGAGCCGCTGAACCTGGCCAAGACCATTGCCGCACTCAAGCTCAAATACGTGGTGATTACCAGCGTGGACCGCGACGACCTGCGCGACGGCGGCAGCGGCCACTTTGTGGAATGCATCCAGAACATCCGCGAGCTGTCGCCCCAGACCCAAATCGAGATCCTGGTGCCCGACTTCCGCGGCCGTGATGACCGCGCGCTCGAAATCCTGAAAGCCGCGCCGCCCGACGTGATGAACCACAACCTGGAAACCGCGCCCCGCCTGTACAAGGAAGCGCGCCCCGGTTCGGACTACCAGTTCAGCCTGAACCTGCTCAAGAAGTTCAAGGCCTTGCATCCCAACGTGCCCACCAAGAGCGGCATCATGGTCGGCCTGGGCGAGACGGACGAAGAGATCCTGCAGGTCATGCGTGACATGCGCGCGCACAACATCGACATGCTGACCATCGGCCAGTACCTGGCACCCAGCAACAGCCATCTGCCCGTGCGCCGCTACGTGCACCCCGACACCTTCAAGATGTTCGAGGAAGAGGCGTACAAGATGGGCTTCAGCCATGCGGCAGTTGGCGCCATGGTGCGCTCCAGCTACCACGCGGACCAACAGGCGCACGCCGCTGGCGTGTAAGCCCTGTCCACCCGGCCCGGTCGCAGGTCACCCATGGGCCCGAATGGTCTGCTCTCGCTGCGCCGCTACGGCGCATCACCGGGCAGCCACAGCCATGACCATTTCCAGATTCTGCTGGGACTCTCCGGAGCGCTGGACCTGGAGGTGGCGGGCCGTGGCGTGCGCGTGGTACCCGGCGGCGGCTGCGTGATTGCCCCGGGAGATCGGCACGACTTTGAATCGTCCCGTGGCAGCCTGTGCCTGGTGCTGGACAGCGCACACCCCGACTGGGCGCGCTGTACCGGCCAACGACGCTCGACCAAACCACCCGCCGATGCACTGCCACTGGCGCACTATCTGGCGAGCGCACTGCAACAAGACCGCCCGCTGGCACAAACCTACGGCCCTGCGCTCTTGCTGGAGGCGTGGCTCGACAGCACCCATTCCGACTGTTCCACGCCCGTCCCCACGCGCGGCCGCACCATCAACTGGCCCGCCCTGCAGCAATGGGCGGCGCAGCAATGGCACCGCGAACTGACCGTGGCCGACCTGGCGGCGCAGGTGCATCTGAGCCCCAGCCAGTTTTCTGCCCGATGCCGGGACGACCAGGGCATGGGCGCCATGGCCTGGCTGCGCGGCTTGCGCCTGGCGCAGGCCCGGGTGCTGCGCAGCACGGGCATGGCGGTGGCCGAGGTGGCGCTGCGCACGGGCTACCGCTCGCCCTCGGCTTTGACTGCCGCATTGCGCCGGGCTGAGCAGCACACATAACGGCCGGCGACGGCTGGCAACCAGGCCAAAACCTTGGCGCGCGACGACTCACCGGTGTTGCGCGACGACTCACCACAGCGGGCGCGCGTAAGCTCGGCGCCATGCAAGCCAACCTCTATGCCCTGGGCGCCATTGCGCTGTGGGCCTCTCTCGCTTCCCTGGGGGTGTCCCTCACCCACATTCCGCCCTTCCTGCTCACAGGCGTTGCGCTCATCATCGGCAGCGTGCCGGCCTGGCCGTTTGTGCTGCGTGACCCTGCACAGTGGCGCATCCCGCTGCGCACGCTGGCGTTGGGCGTGTACGGCCTGTTTGCGTACCACTTCCTGCTGTTCATCGCGCTGCGCCATGCCCCGCCGGTGGAGGCCAACCTCGTCAACTACCTGTGGCCGCTGTTCATCGTGGTGCTCTCGCCGGTGGTGCTGCCCGGTGTGGCGCTGCGCTTGCCACATGTGCTGGCGGCGCTGCTGGGTTTTGGCGGCGCGGCCATTGCCATTGCCGGCGGGCGCGAGTTGAGCGGCACGCTGGCCTGGGGCTACCTGCCCGCGCTGGCAGCGGCTTTCATCTGGGCCACGTATTCGCTCATGACCAAGCGCGTGGCAGCGTTCCCGACCACGGCCATTGGCCTGTTCGGGCTGGTGTCCGGCGTGCTTTCGCTGCTGTGCCATGTGGCGCTTGAGCCTGCGGCGGCACTGCAGCCGCGCGACTGGGGGCTGCTCGCGGTGCTGGGCCTGGGGCCGCTGGGGGCGTCGTTTTTTATGTGGGACAAGGCGCTCAAGCTGGGGGACGCCCGGCACATCGGCATCCTGAGCTACATCACGCCACTGGCGTCCACCGCGCTGCTGATCCTGGTGAGCGGCCGCGCATTCACCTGGAGCATTGCGCTGGCCACGGCCATGATCATCAGCGCAGCCGTGATGGGGATGCGGGCACGCTGACGCAGTAATTTCAGCGAAATTGGCTGGAAGCGCTAGAAAAATATGCTCGGGCAGCTATTAATTTTGAAGTGACTGCCCCCCCTCAGGCGGTCAGGTCCTCCGCCCGTCAAGCGGTCAGCAGCACAGCAGGTTCATCGCCCGCCAGCACCTGCTGCGCCCAGGGTGCGAGCTTGCGCGTGTCAGCGCGCAGCACCTCCTGCTTCACAGCCAGGATCTGCGCGGGGTGCATGGAGAAGCTGCGCAGCCCCAGGCCCAACAGCAGCCGCGTCATGGTCACATCGCCCGCCGTTTCGCCGCACACACACACGCTCTTGCCTTGGCGCTCCCCCTCGGCAATCACGTCGCCCACCAAGCGCAGCACGGCAGGGTGCAGCGGGTCGTACAGGTGGGCCACGGCCTCGTCGGCGCGGTCGATGGCCAGGGTGTACTGGATCAGGTCGTTGGTGCCGATGGACAAGAAGTCGAAGTACTTGAGGAAGGTGCGCACCATGAGTGCCGCGGCGGGCACCTCGATCATTGCGCCCAGCTGCACCGGACCGTAGGGCTCGCCACGTGCATCGAGCTCACCCCGGGCGAGGTCCACCTGGGCGAGCGTCTGCTGGATTTCGTGCGTGTGCGCCAGCATGGGGAACAGCAGGTTGACCTTGCCATGGGCCGCCGCACGCAGCACAGCACGCAGCTGGGTGCGGAACATGGCCGGGTCGGCCAGGCTCCAGCGGATGGCGCGCAGGCCCAGGGCCGGGTTCAGGTAGCTGTCCTTGTGGGCCTTGTTGTCCAGAGGCTTGTCCGCGCCCACGTCGATGGTGCGGATGGTGACGGGCAGCCCCTGCATGCCGTCAATGGCCTCGCAGTAGGCGCGGTACTGCTCGTCCTCGCCGGGCAGGTTGCCGCTTTTGCCCATGAACAGAAATTCGCTGCGGAACAGGCCCACGCCCACGGCGCCTGCGCGCACGGCGGCGGCGGCGTCGCCGGGCTGCTCGATGTTGGCCAGCAGCTCGATCTTGTGGCCGTCGATGGTGATGGCAGGCGTGTGGCGCAGGCGCGCTAGGCGTTCGCGCTCCAGTTCGACCTGGCGCTGGCGAAATCCGTATTCGGCCAGGATGATGGGCGAGGGATCGACAATGACCACGCCCGCATCGCCGTCGATGATGACCCAATCGTCCTGGCGCACCAGCTGGCTGGCGGCACGCGCGCCCACCACGGCGGGGATGTCCATGCTGCGCGCGACGATGGCCGTGTGGCTGGTCTTGCCGCCCACGTCCGTCACAAAGCCCGCGAACACGCTTTGCTTGAACTGCAGCATGTCGGCGGGCGAGAGGTCGTGCGCCACCAGCACCAGGGGCACATCCACCGTGTCGTCCAGCAGCAAATCTTGCTGTGTCTTGCGACGCGGGCTGCTGGCCGGTGGTGCCACCGGGCTGGCCACGCCTTTCATGTAGCGCAGGATGCGCTCAACCACCTGCTCCAGGTCCGCCTTGCGCTCGCGCAGGTACTCGTCCTCCATCTCGTCGAACTGGCGCGCAATCACCTCAAGCTGGGTGGTGAGCGCCCACTCGGCGTTGTACAGGCGCTCGGTGATCCAGTGTTTGACGCCGCCCGTGAGAGCTTCGTCCTGCAGCAGCATCAGGTGCACATCCAGCAACGCGGTCAGCTCGTGCGGCGCGTCGGCGGGCATGTCGGTCTGCAGGCGCTGCAGCTCCTCGACCACGGCGTTGCGGCCCTGGCGTACCCGCTCGATCTCGCCCTCGACCTGGGAGGGCTCGACAAAGTAGTGCGCCACATCCACCCGGCTGGACGCCACCAGCACGGCCCGGCCAATGGCAATGCCGCGTGCAACTGCGAGGCCGTGGACGGAGAAGGTCATGGTGGTGTGATCAAAGGTTCGACGGGGTCAGGACACGGGCGAGATGGGCAGGCTTATTCACCTTCGCCAAATTTGTCGGCAATGAGTGCCAGCAGGGCGTCCATGGCCTCCTGTTCGCGGTCGCCGTTGGTTTCCAGCTCCACTTCAGAGCCCAGCCCAGCAGCCAGCATCATCACGCCCATGATGCTCTTGGCGTTGATGCGGCGCTCCCCCTTGCTCATGAAAACGTCACACGGAAAGCTGCCGGCCAGCTTGGTGAGCTTGGCCGATGCGCGGGCGTGCAGGCCCAATTTATTGCTGATGGTCGTACGGGTCTTGATCATGTCGGTTACGGCGGTTCTGGTTCTGCGGCGCGGAAATGGCCACCTGCATCACCCCTTGGGTACCACCCACCACGGCGCGGGTCACCACGGAATCGAGCGGCTCGGCCCGGTAACTCACGGCGCGCAGCAGCATGGGCAGATTGACACCCGTCACCAGGCGCGAGCGCACGCCGTCTACCAGGCGCTGCGCCACGTTGCAGGGCGTGGCGCCGAACACATCGGTCAGCACCAGGGTGGTGTCGGTGCCCAGCTGGTCCAGCATGATGCGTGCCTGGGCCAGCGATTCTTCGGGGCGCTGGTTGGGCTGCACGTCGAGCGCAGCCACGCTGCTGCCGCAGTCGGCAAACACGTGCAGCGCGCATTCGCGCAGCGCATGGGCCAGTGGGGCGTGGGCAATGATGAGGATGCTGGTGGGGCTCATGGTCACGACTTACGCCACGCGGGTATCAACGAAGGGCAGGTCATGAAGAGGCCGCCGGTGGTTGCATCAATGGTTGCGCAAGTGTTCATGGTTTGGGGGTTGTCAGCACATTATGGCGCCGCCCCCGAAGCAGGAACCATGCGTAGGCGCTGGCGTTGCATGCCAGGTACACCGCCATGGCCGCCTGGAACGCCGGCACGGTGGCCAGCCCCGCGGCTGCAAAGGCGTCCACCGCCAGCCCGATGCCCCACTGCACCACAAACACGCCCACAAAAATCACGAGGTTGTAGGCCGACAGTGCCCGCCCTGCCAGCGCCTGCGGAAACGCCATGGCCACGGCGGGCTGCGACAGCGACACAAAGGTGCACGACACGCAGAACAACGCCCAGGCGCCGCCCCCGGCCTGGGGCCCCGCCAGGATGATGCCCAGCAGCACCACCGAGCACAGCGGAAGGCCCATGGCCATCAGCCGGTCGGCACCAAACCCCTTGCGCAGCAGCCAGGGGTTGACCATGCCCCAGGTCCAGAAGGTGCACAACATGGACACGTTGATCCAGAACAGGCCCGTCGCCGACTCCAGGGCGGTGTAGCCCGCCACGCGCTGCATCCACGGCCCGGCCCACAGCGTCTGCATGGCCACCATGCCGCCATAGCAGAAGAACCCCAGCGGCGCGAGGCGCTGGAAATAGGGGTGCCGCCACACCACGCCATAGCCCTGGGGCACGGCCTCTGCAGCGCCGGACTCGGTCTTCGCCTGCCCCGCCGGGCCCCACCCCGGCACCCACAGGGCAATCACGATCATCGACAACGCGATCAATACCGCCAGCCCCCAGAACAGCGGGCGCCAGCCCACCAGCGGCAACGCCCATTGCACCGGCAGCGTGGAGGCCACCATGCCCAGCGAGCCCGTCATCAACATCCACGAGTTCGCCCGCATCTGCGCCACCGGCTCCAGCCACCGGCGGTAGCCAGTGAGCGGTGCCATCAGGCAGGCGCTGACGCCCGCGCCGCACAACACCCGACCGGCGAGCAGCCCCGAAAACCCCGTAGCCGCCGAAAACACCAGGCTCCCCACCACGGCCACGCCCAGGAAGCCCAGTGCGACCTTCTTGGGGCCATGCCGGTCCAGCCAGGTCCCCAACGGCAGCTGCGTGGCCGAGAAGCCCAGAAAGTACCCGCCCGCCAGCAGCCCCAGGTCCCGCGCCTGCAGCGAGAACTCCTGGGCCAGCGTGGGCGCCAGGGTGGCCGTGACAGCACGCACCAGCGCCGACAGAAAGTAGGCAAAGGCAAACGCCAGAAAGACGATGACGGCCGCTCGCCGTGGCAACACGCCGCCGCTGCTCATCGTCATGGCAGCGCCAGGCCAGCGAAGAACTGGTCGGCCACCTCCGGCCGGGGCTTGGCGGTGTAGACGACGGCGTGGTACAGCCGCACCTGCGGCCCTGCCGCGCGTGCAAACCACACGGCCTGCGCGACCACCGCGCTGCCATCGGGACGCTGCCCCTGTGCCACGGTACGCACCGACTGCGGCAGGGGCAAGGTGCCGCGCGGCGCGTAGGGTACGTCTTTAGCGCCCGCTTCGGCCCCTGCCCCCAGGCGCGCCAGCATGGCAGCCCGCCAATGGGTGAGCGCTGCGCCCACCTGGGCAGGGTCTGCCAACGCGGCATGGGACACGGCAAAGGTGGCGCCATCGGCGTCACAGCCCACCATGGACAGCTCCACCGGTGCACCGGCCAGCTCCACCGTGCGGGTGGCTTGGTCGGGCTTGCACGGCAGGGTGATGGTCAGGTCCGCTTCGGGCAGCGGCACGGTGCGCCAATTCAGTGCGGGGCTGCAGCCCGCAATCAGCAGGGCAGCGGCCCCGGTCAATGTCCATTTCATCGGGGCATTATCGGCAGAGTCCCCGATGTCGGCTCTGCCCTGCGTTCTGCAGCGAACTTTTGCGGGAAAGTCGAGTCCAGCCTTGGTGTGGCGAGCGGGCCACTCCGGCACAATGTGGGGTGGGGCACAGGCCCCGTGTTTCTTTTGGGATGGGTGGTGAAGTCATGGCGATCAAGCATTGGGCAGCAGGTGTGGCGGTGGCAGCGTTTGCCGCCGTGGGCGCCTATGTGTACCTGGACACAGGCCGCGCCGAAGCGCCTGCATCGACCTTCGTGCTGCTGGATGGCTCCAGCAAATCCACCGCCGACCTGAAAGGCAAGGTCACCCTGGTCAACTTCTGGGCCACGAGCTGCACCACCTGCGTGGCCGAAATGCCCGAGATCATCGCGACCTACAACAAATACAACAGCAAGGGTTTTGACACCCTGGCCGTGGCCATGAGCTACGACCCGCCCAGCTACGTGGTGAACTTTGCCGAGACACGCAAGCTGCCCTTCCAGGTGGCCATCGACAACACCGGCAACGTGGCCAAGGCCTGGGGCGATGTGCGCCTGACGCCCTCCACCTTCATCGTGAACAAGCGGGGCGAGATCGTGAAGACCTATGTGGGTGCCCCCAATTTCCCGGAGCTGCACCAGTTGATCGAGAAGCTGCTGGCAGAAACCTGAGCAGCGGGGCGGACACAACGCCCCCGCATGCACCACAGCCCGTTCAGGGCATCAAAAAGGCCAATTTCGAAAGAAATTGGCCTTTTGCGCTAGTGGATCATGCCTTGATTGCTATGCAAAACATAGCAACATGATCCTCCAGTGATCGCGTCACTTCGCTCGGAAGTTGTCGTGGCAGGCCTTGCAAGTGCCTGCAGTGGCACCAAAGGCGGTTTTCAGGTTGTCCAGGTTGCCTGTCTTGGCCGCAGCGGCGAGTTTCACGGTCTCGGCTTCCAGCTTCTCGGCATGGTCCTTGAACTTGGCCTGCTCGGTCCAGATTTCTGGCAGTGCCTTGGTGGGCGCGCCCTTGTCGGTGCCGGGACCAAAGCCTGCCCATGGCAGCTTGGCCATCTGGGCCACGATGTCGGCATTCTCCTGCGCCACCTTGGCATCGAACGGCGCGCGGCCGTTGGCCATGGCGCCGAGGCGGCCGAAGTGCTGGCCCATCACAAACAGCGCACTCTGGCGGTACTTGATGGCGTCTTCGGCTTTGGCAAATTGGGCGGAGGCGGGGGCGGACAGGGTCAGGGCCGCAGCCGCCAGGGTCAACGCAGCAAGTGCTTTCATCGGAACTTCCTTTTTCGTGGGTGGAACAGAATGGTGCCTTCCAAGCCTGCGCAGTATGCCGGTTTGGGCGCGGTTGTGCTGTGGCTGGGAGGTTACAGGTCCGGCCGCCCTGTCGCACAATGCGCATGCCTCCTCATCCATCCCTCACTTCGGCGCCTCGCCTTTGACCACCATGACGCAGCACACCGTACGCATCTGGGACCTTCCAACCCGCATTTTTCATTGGGCCCTGGCGGTCTGCATCGTGGCGCTGGTCATCACCGCCAATGTGGGAGGCAATGCCATGGTCTGGCATTTCCGCCTGGGCTACACGGTGCTGGCGCTGCTGGTGTTCCGGCTGGTCTGGGGGTTGGTAGGCGGCCGCTGGTCGCGCTTTTCGGCGTTCCTGTACTCGCCAGCGCGGTTGCTGCGATACCTGCGTGGCACGCCGCACCCGGAGGACGGCATCGGACACAGCCCGCTGGGCGCGTTGTCGGTGTTCGTGCTGCTGGCCGTGCTCGCAGCCCAGGTGGGCACGGGTTTGCTGAGCGACGACGAGATCGCCTTTGCCGGACCGTTGACCCAATATGTCTCGAACGCCGTCGTGGGGCTGGCCACGAACTACCACAAGGACATCGGGCAGTTCCTGGTGCTGGGGCTGGTGGCGCTGCACGTGCTGGCCATCATCTTTTATGTGCGCGTGCGCAAGCAGCAGCTCATTCGCCCCATGCTGGACGGCGACAAGACGCTGCCCGAGGCGGCGGCGCCTTCGCGGGATGATGCCCTGAGCCGTATCGTCGCCTTGGTGGTGCTGGCACTGAGCGCTGGCGTGGCCTGGTGGGTGTCGTCCCTGGCGGCACCGGCGTTCTGAACGAAGTCGCTACACTGGCGGCTCCTTCGTTTGCACGCCTTGCGCTTTGGACAAGCCCTCCATCTCCCTGAGAACCCCCTCTTCGCACGCCGAGTGGGATGCGGTCAGAGACATCTTTCGCGAGTACGCCAGCACGCTGGGCGTTGATTTGTGCTTTCAGGACTTTGAGTCCGAACTGGCGCAGCTGCCGGGCGACTACGCCGAACCCCGTGGCGCCCTGCTAGTCGCCGAAGTGGAAGGCGCCTTGGCAGGCTGTTGCGCGCTGCGCCCGCTGGATAACGCCGACTACCCCAACGCCAGCGAAATGAAGCGGCTGTATGTGCGCAAGGCGTTTCGCGGCTTTGGCCTGGGTCGCGAGCTGGCCGAAGCCATGCTGGACCGGGCGCGGCAAGCAGGTTACGCGTGTGTTTTGCTCGACACCCTGGACGATATGGAGTCGGCCCGCGCGCTATACACCGACCTGGGCTTCGAAGAAATCCCGCCCTACTACCACAACCCCATACCCGGGGCACATTACCTCAAGGTCGATATTTTTTGACCATTTGAGGCGCAAGCGCATGGTGCACATGCGCTTGCAGCTATTGATTTAATAGCAATCAGCGGGGTCTCACGCCGCCTTGGCCTGGGCCAGCAGGGTGTCAGCGTCGCTCACTTCAAACTTGCCCGGTGCTTCGACGTTGAGAGTGACCACTTTGCCATCGCGCACGAGCATCGAATAGCGGTTGCTGCGCAGGCCCATGCCCTTGGAGGTCAGGTCCAGAGTGAGGCCCGTGGCTTGCGCGAAGGCGGCGCTGCCGTCGCCCAGCATGCGCACCTTGCCGTCGGTCTTCTGGTCGCGCGCCCAGGCGCCCATCACGAACGCGTCGTTCACGCTCACGCACCAGATTTCATCCACGCCGGCCGCCTTGAACTCGGCGGCCTTCTCCACATAGCCAGGAACATGCTTGGCCGAGCAGGTGGGTGTAAAGGCACCGGGCAATGCAAACAGGGCAATCGTCTTGCCCGCCGTCGCCTTGTCCACCGCCACCGGATTCGGGCCGATGCTGCAGCCTTCGCCCTCGACTTCGGAATATTCCATCAGCGTGGCTGCGGGCAGGGTGTCACCGACTTTGATCATTGTTTTCTCCTAGGGATGTTGGGATGGGGTGTTGGAACCCGAGAACGCAGTGCCATGCAAAGCTCCTCCTGGGCACGGTGTGAACCGTTCGCATCAAAAAGGAGGCCCACAAAGCAAAACGACCCACATTGTGGGTCGTTTTGAAGGGCCTTGCTGCCCAGGGGCTTGCGCCCCCGGAGCGGACATGGACAGCTGCTTACAGCAGGCCGGCCTTTTGCACCAAGCGGGTCGCCACCCAGTTCTTGGTCTTGGAGAGCGGACGGCTCTCGGTGATTTCGATCACGTCGCCCAGCTTGTACTCGCCATTTTCATCATGGGCGTGGTACTTGCTCGACTTCGCAACGATCTTGCCGTAGAGCTCGTGCTTCACACGGCGCTCGACCAGCACGGTCACAGTCTTTTGACGCTTGTCGCTGACCACCTTGCCAATCAAGGTGCGCTTGAGGGATTTTTTAGGTTCCGTCATATGGGCTCCTTACTTGGCGGCTTGCTTTTCAGCAAGAATGGTCTTGGCACGTGCGATATCACGGCGGGTGGTGCGCAGCGTGTTGGTGTTACCCAGTTGCTGCGTAGCCTTTTGCATGCGCAGGCCGAAATGGGCCTTTTGCAGTGCCTTGATTTCGGCTTCGATGCCGGCAACGTCTTTTTGGCGCAGTTCAGTAGCTTTGGTCATTTTCATGGTCTCCTGAATTACGCGCCAAGGTGACGGCTGACGAACGTGGTGCGCAGCGGCAGCTTGGCAGCAGCCAGGCGGAAGGCTTCGCGGGCCAGTTCTTCGGGCACGCCGACGATCTCGAACACGATCTTGCCGGGCTGGATTTCGGCCACGTAGTACTCGGGGTTGCCCTTACCGTTACCCATACGCACTTCTGCGGGCTTGGTAGAGATTGGCTTGTCCGGGAACACGCGGATCCAGATACGGCCGCCACGCTTGACGTGACGGGAAATCGCACGGCGTGCAGCTTCGATCTGGCGGGCCGTCAGACGGCCACGATCGGTGCACTTCAGACCGAAATCACCGAACGCAACGGAGGCACCCCGTGTTGCGACGCCAGTGTTACGGCCCTTTTGCTCCTTGCGGTATTTACGGCGAGCAGGTTGCAGCATCTTTATTCTCCTTTACCGTCCGCTGCTGTAGCGGGCGCGGCGACTTTGCGTACGCGCTTAACGGCGGTGTTATCAGCGCCACCAGCTTCCGCTGGCTTGTCGCTGCCGTCGGCCGGAGCGGCGTTGCCACCGACAGGACGACGTGGGCCACGGCCTGCGCCTGGACGATCGCCACCTGGGCGGCCATCACGGCGTGGGCCGCGTGGGCGGCGCTCTTCGTCTGGACGAGGCGTTTCCACGGCGGGCAGGTCATTGCGGCCCAGCGTGTCACCCTTGTAGACCCAGACCTTGACGCCGATCACACCGTAGGTGGTCTTGGCTTCAGAGGTACCGTAGTCGATGTCCGCACGCAGCGTGTGAAGTGGCACGCGGCCTTCACGGTACCACTCGCAGCGAGCGATTTCGATACCGTTCAGACGACCGGACGACATGATCTTGATGCCCTGGGCACCCAGACGCATGGCGTTCTGCATGGCGCGCTTCATGGCACGGCGGAACATGATGCGCTTTTCGAGCTGTTGCGTGATGCTGTCGGCGATCAGCTTGGCATCGATTTCAGGCTTGCGCACTTCTTCGATGTTCACTGCGACGGGCACGCCCAGACGCGACGCGAGTTCCTTCTTCAGGTTCTCGATGTCTTCGCCCTTCTTGCCGATCACCACACCAGGACGTGCCGAGTAAATGGTGATACGGGCGTTCTTGGCAGGACGCTCGATCAGGATGCGCGACACAGCCGCGTTCTTGAGTTTGGCCTTCAGGTACTCACGCACCTTGATGTCTTCGGCCAGCATGCCCGCGAAGTCGCGGTTGCTGGCGTACCAACGGCTGGACCAGTTGCGGCTGACCGCAAGGCGGAAGCCGGTAGGATGGATTTTCTGTCCCATAGTCTTCCCGAGCCTTTAGTTGCCAACCGTCACGTACACATGGCACGTGGGCTTGCTGATGCGGTTGCCGCGGCCTTTGGCGCGCGCGGTGAAGCGCTTGAGCGTGGTGCCTTGTTCGACGTAGATGGTCTTGACCTTCAGTTCGTCGATGTCAGCGCCATCGTTGTGTTCGGCGTTGGCGATGGCCGACTCCAGAACCTTCTTGACGATTCCCGCAGCTTTTTTCTGCGTGAAGTTCAGGATGTTCAGAGCCTGGTCCACTTTCTTGCCGCGGATCAGGTCGGCGACCAGACGGCCCTTGTCGACCGACAGACGGACGCCCCGGAGGACTGCACGTGTTTCAGACATGGTCGTTCCTTACTTCTTCGCTTTTTTGTCAGCGGGGTGACCCTTGAAGGTGCGCGTCAGGGCGAATTCGCCCAGCTTGTGGCCCACCATCTGGTCGGTGACATAGACCGGCACGTGTTGCTTGCCGTTGTGCACGGCGATGGTCAGACCGATGAACTCGGGCAGAACCATGGAGCGACGCGACCAGGTCTTGACTGGTTTCTTGTCCTTGGTGGCAACGGCCTTTTCGACCTTGGCCAGCAAGTGATGGTCAACAAATGGACCCTTTTTGAGAGAGCGAGTCATCTGTTACCCCTTACTTCTTGCGACGCGACACGATCATGATCTGTGTGCGCTTGTTGTTACGGGTGCGATAACCCTTGGTCAGATTGCCCCAAGGATCGACTGCATGGCGGCCTTCGCCGGTGCGGCCTTCGCCACCACCGTGAGGGTGATCCACAGGGTTCATGGCCACGCCGCGAACCGTAGGACGAATACCCATCCAGCGCTTCACACCGGCCTTGCCCAGTTGGCGCAGGCTGTGCTCTTCGTTGGCCACTTCACCAATGGTGGCGCGGCATTCGATGTGGATCTTGCGCACTTCGCCGGAGCGCATACGCACTTGAGCGTAAACGCCTTCGCGGGCCAGCAGCGTTGCCGAAGCACCTGCCGAGCGAGCGATCTGAGCACCGGCACCGGGCTTGAGCTCGATGCAGTGGATGGTCGAACCCACGGGGATGTTGCGGATAGGCAGCGTGTTGCCAGCGCGGATCGGGGCTTCCGAACCGGACAGCAGGGTTGCGCCCACTTCCAGGTTGCGGGGAGCGATGATGTAGCGACGTTCGCCGTCGGCATAGCACACCAGAGCGATGTGGGCCGTACGGTTGGGGTCGTACTCAATGCGCTCAACCTTGGCCGGAATGCCGTCCTTGTTGCGCTTGAAGTCCACCACACGGTAGTGGTGCTTGTGACCACCGCCCTTGTGGCGGGTGGTGATGTGACCGTTGTTGTTACGACCGGCCTTCTGGAATTGTGGCTCCAGCAGGGGGGCGTACGCTTCACCCTTGTACAGGTGGTCACGCGTGACCTTCACCACGGCACGTTGGCCGGGCGAGGTAGGTTTCATCTTAACGACAGCCATGATTACGCGGCCTCCCCGGAGAGGTTCAGCTCTTGACCTGGCTGCAGCGTGACGTATGCCTTGCGAACGTTGTCGCGGCGGCCCACAGTCTTGCCGAAACGCTTGGTCTTGCCTTTGGTGTTCACCACAGAAACGCCCTTGACTTCCACCTTGAACATCAATTCCACAGCGGCCTTGATTTCGGGCTTGGTAGCGTTCTGCAGCACCTTGAACGTCACTGCATTGGACTTCTCGGCAACCATGGTGGCCTTTTCGGACACGATGGGAGCGACCAGCACTTGCATCAGACGACCTTCGTCAAACTTGAGTGTGCTCATGCGAACATCTCCTTGAGTTTGTCGATTGCACCCTTGGTGACGAGCACTTTCTTGAAACGCACCAGCGACACGGGATCGGCGTAACGGGGCTCAACGACGAGCACGTTCACCAGATTGCGCGAGGCCAGGTACAGGTTTTCGTCCACTTCGTCGGCAATCACCATCACCGATTGCAGGTTCATCGCCTTGAACTTGTCAGCCAGGACCTTGGTCTTGGGGGAATCAAGCTTCAGCGAATCGACCACAGCCAGACGGCCTTCGCGGGCCAGCTGCGACAAGATGGCAGACATACCAGCGCGGTACATCTTCTTGTTGATCTTCTGCGTGAAATTTTCGTCAGGCATGTTCGGGAAAATCCGACCACCCCCACGCCACAGAGGCGAGGAAGTCATACCTGCACGTGCGTTACCCGTACCCTTTTGCTTGAAAGGCTTCTTGGTCGAGTGACGGACTTGCTCGCGGTCCTTCTGGGCGCGAGTGCCTTGGCGGGCGTTGGCCTGATAGGCCACCACGATCTGGTGCACCAGATCTTCGTTGTATTCACGACCGAACACGGTTTCAGGAACATCCAGCTTGGATGCGCCTTGGCCTTGGTCATTCAGGAGTTCGAGCTGCATTAGTTCGCTCCTTTGGAGGCTTTGGCCTTGATCGCTGGACGCACCGTCACGAACCCACCCTTGGAGCCCGGAATAGCGCCCTTGATCAAGAGCAGTTGACGCGCTTCATCGATGCGGATGACATCGAGGTTTTGCGTGGTCTTGGTGACATCGCCGAGGTGGCCCGTCATGCGCTTGCCGGGGAACACGCGACCTGGGTCTTGTGCCATACCGATCGAGCCAGGCACGTTGTGCGAACGGCTGTTACCGTGCGACGCGCGCTGCGAGCTCATGTTGTGACGCTTGATGGTACCGGCGTAGCCCTTACCGATGGACGTGCCTTGCACGTCGACCTTTTGGCCCACGGCAAACACATCGGTGGCAGGAACCGTAGCACCCGCGGCGTACTTGCCAGCGGTTTCTGCGGTCACGCGGAATTCCTGGATGATTTCACCGGCTTCCACACCTGCCTTGGCAAGGTGGCCGGCTTCTGGCTTGGTCACGCGCGATGCTTTGCGCGAACCGAACGTGACCTGCAGGGCCACGTAGCCATCGTTCTCTTGGGTTTTGACCTGGGTAACGCGGTTGTTGGACACATCCACCACCGTGACAGGCACTGCGTCCCCATCATCGGTGAACAGACGCATCATGCCCACTTTGCGACCCAGCAACCCGAGGGAGTTGCTCAGACTCATTGGTTTTCTCCAAAACTCTCACCGCCGCAACTTCAATTGGCTACGGCGTTTCCGCAAACTCTCGCTTGCGTGCATGAAAGAAGGTTAATAAAACTCCGCTGATGCACACCATTTAACAGGCGCAAATCGAGCGAAGCCCTAAAGTATAACGCGAACTGCTTTTTCAAGCAAGTTCGCGTTATTTCAGTTGCTGCAAGACGGGCGAACCCGTCCCACAGCAGCTACTGCTACATCACTGCAGCTTGATTTCGACGTCCACGCCAGCTGGCAGGTCGAGCTTCATCAGGGCGTCCACGGTCTTGTCCGTAGGGTCCACGATGTCCATCAGACGCTGGTGCGTGCGGATTTCGAGCTGGTCGCGGCTGGTCTTGTTGACGTGCGGCGAGCGCAGGATGTCGAAACGCTTCATGCGCGTCGGCAGGGGCACGGGACCCTTGACGATAGCGCCGGTGCGCTTGGCGGTGTCAACGATCTCGGCAGCGGACTGGTCGATCAGCTTGTAGTCAAACGCCTTCAGGCGGATGCGGATTTTTTGCTTGGACATGGCAAGTTCCTTTTCTGCTTATGAATTAAGCAATGATCTTGGCCACGACGCCAGCGCCCACGGTACGGCCGCCTTCGCGGATAGCGAAGCGCAGACCTTCT
>NZ_JBWKYJ010000071.1:0-24445 GCF_059423685.1 Acidovorax sp. GW460-11-11-14-LB4
GGCGCAGCCACAAGCTGCGCCCTGGGGAACGAACCAAGCGCTTACTTGCCGCCCCGCGCCTTGGCCAGCTCGCCCATCATTTCGCTGGTGGTTTCTTCACCAAACTCTTTGCCGTACTTGGCCAGCACGGGCTGCAGCTTGGTGCGCAGCTTGGCCTGCTCGGCGGCGGGCAGTTCGGTGATCTGCATGCCGGCCTTCTTCAGCTCGCCCAGGGCGGTTTCGCTGAAGGCGCGGATGGTCTTGCGCTCAAACAGCGTGGCTTCCCGCGCTGCCTCCTGCACGATCTTGCGTTCGTCGGCCGAGAGGCCGTCCCAGGTCTTCTTGGAGATGAGCAGCACCCAGGCGCTGTACATGTGGCGCGACAGCACCAGGTGCTTTTGCACTTCATAGAACTTGCTGGCCAGGATGGTGGCGGGCGGGTTTTCCTGGCCGTCCACGGCCTTTTGTTCCATGGCGGTGTACAGCTCGGTGAATGGCATGGGCGTGGCGTTGGTGCCCAGCGCGTTGAAGGTGTCGAGGAACAAGGGGCTCTGGATCACGCGCAGCTTCAGGCCCGCCAGATCGTCGGCCGTGTTGATGGGTCGGCGCGAGTTGGTCACATGGCGGAAGCCGTTTTCCCAGAAGCCCAGGCCGATCAGGCCCTTGTCGGGCAGCATAGCCAGCAGCTTCTGGCCGAAGGGGCCGTCGAGCAAGGCGTCGGCTTCTGCCTCGGTGTTGAAGGTGAGTGGCAGGTTCAGCACGCCAAAGGGCTTGATCAGCGACATCAGCGTGGATGAGTCCGGAATCGTCATCTCCAGCGTGCCGCCGCGCAGGGCCGAGGTCATGCTGACATCGTTGCCCAGCGCGCCGCTGGCGAACAGCTTGGCGTTCATCTTGCCGCCGCTCTTGGCCTGCAGGCGCTCGGCAAAGTGGCGCACGGCCTGGGCCTGCGGGTGGTCGTCGCTCAGGCCGATGCCGACCTTGAAGGTGTGTTCCTTGACTTGGGCCGAGACGGGGGCGGCGAAGGCGGCCAGCAGCGTGGTGGCAAGTGCCAAGGATTTGGCGAGGGTCTTGAATTGCATGGTGTCTTGTCTCCGTTGGAATGGCGGGACCCCGCTGGCGAGGCTGTCGGCGTATGCAGCTTTTTTGGGCAAGCCGTCATGAACGCAAGGCGAAGGTTAGGTTTCGCGCCCTGCCGGGTCCACTGAATGTTTTGCGACAATCCATTCCAAACGCTTATGAGTCCAGACGAATTTCCGGGTAAACCCTTGTCTTTGGCGCAGGCCTGCGCGCGGCTGCGCTTTCGGCATTTGCAGTTTCTGGACATCCTGGGCCGCACGCGCAACCTGCGGCTGACGGCCGAGCAGATGCATGTCACGCAGCCTGCGGCCACCAAGATCCTGATAGACATCGAGGAGATCCTGGAGGCGCGTCTGTTCGACCGCCTTTCGCGCGGCATGCGGCCCAACGAGCTGGGGCTTTTTACGCTGCGCTACGCCAGCGCGGCGCTCGATGGGCAGCGCAAGTTTGTCGACGAGTTCAACGCCCTCAAGCAGGGCGGCCATGGCCATGTGACGGTGGGCGCCATCACCGGCTCGGCCGCGCATGTGCTGGTGGCCTCGGTGGTGGAGATCCAGCGCCTGCGGCCCCTCTTGGTCATCAAGATCCTGGAGCAGAGCAGCGACCAGCTCATTGCCTGGCTGGCCGAGCGCAAGATCGATCTGATGATCGGCCGCTTCACCACCGAGGACCAGCGCAGCCAATTCCACTACGAGCACCTGTCGGCCGAGCCGCTGCATGTGGTGGGCGGACAGCACCACCCGCTGCGCGGCGCCACCGACCTGTCGCTGACCGAGCTGGCGCACTGGCCGTGGATTCTGTACCCCGCCTCCACGGCGGTGCGCAAGGTGTCGGACGACTTGTTCGGTGGTGCGGGCCTGGCGCTCACGGCGGGGGTGGTGGAGACGCCGTCCTTTTTGTTTGCGCTGGAGCTGATGAACACCACCCATATGATGTCGCTGCAGCCCGCTGCGCTGATCCAGAAATATGTGGACCGGGGCCTGCTCTCGCGCATTCCCGTCGAGCTGCCCGACCGCATGCCCAGCTATGGCCTCATCACCCGCCTGGGCGAGCCGCCCACACCCTCGGCACAGGCCTTTATCGACGTGCTGCGCGACGCGGCGGATGTGGCGCCGGACGTTGTGGGGGAGTAGCAAGGCCAGCGCTATGTCTGGCCTCTTTCGATAACCAATGGTTATTGGAAATTGGGGCGGCCAGGCCCTGCCGTTATGCTCTGCGCCCTTTCCCGCAACCCAGGCCTTTTTCTCCATGACCGACGCACCCGACACGCCCGACACCATCCAGGAACCCCGCTGCTGGAGCGATGGGCGCTGGACGGCGCAGGTCATCAAGAACGAAGATGACGATGGCTGGGCCGTGTCCATGACACTGAAGGGCGAGGCCGAACCCGCACTGGTGGGCCCCTGGACCATGGGCCGCGACAAGAAGAACCCCAAGCCGCTCGATGTGTCGGCCTTCCACACCCTGGTCAAGACCGCGAGCGAGGTGGTGCGCCGCCATGAGCAGCAGCTGCATGCGCAACTGAACAAGAGCGTGCACATCACCACCGCAGACGGCCAGCGCCTGCGCGTGGCGCTGGCCATCGTGCCCGATGACGAAGGTGCCACGGCCACGCTGAGCGCAGAGGACGAGCTGGGTGAGGAACTGGCGCGTGCGTCCGCGCCGCCCACCTTCAAGCTCACGCCCGCCAGCGCAGCGGCCTGGGCCGAAGGCGGGTTTCAGCGCGTGCGCTGAGCAGACTTCGGCATTCAATACAGCCCACAGCCGCAGAAACCGGCACCGACAGTGCAGGCAATCGCCTGCGCGACGGCGTGCCGTGTGCTCGCCGCCTAAAATCCTACTCGTCGGCCCCGGATGACCTTCGGGGCCGACAGCGTTCTCAGGGCGGGGCGGAATTCCCCACCGGCGGTATTTGTTGGCTGAAAAGTCGGCAAGAGCCCGCGAGCGCCTGTGGTGCCGTTCTTCGGATCGGCCTGCAGGGTCAGCAGATCTGGTGCGAAACCAGAGCCGACGGTCACAGTCCGGATGAAAGAGATCGCGAAACCCACAGCTCCCGCCATGGGTGGCTGGGCCCTCGGCGTTTGCCTTCGTGTTTACTCGCACGCTGGCGTGGCGCAGGGCCTGCGCCGCCCTGTGCAGGCGCTGTGTTCGCGCGCGCCCTGATTCTGGTATGACCTGTTTTGAGGAACCCATGAATCAGTCTTCTTCACCTTCCGTTTCCCCCCTGGCTCCCGTCGCCGCCCACCGTGGCGCCCGCGTGGCCATCATCAGTGCCAGCTGGCACCAGGACATCGTGCACCAGGCGCGCGACGCGGCCCTGGCCGAGTTTGACCGCCACGGCCTGCCCCCCGCGCAGGTGGCGCTGTTTGACGTGCCCGGCGCGTTCGAGATTCCGCTGCTGGCACGCAAGCTTGCGCGCAGCGGGCGCTACGACGCCATCGTGGCCTGCGCGCTGGTGGTCAACGGCGGCATCTACCGCCACGAGTTCGTCACCACCGCAGTCATCGACGGCCTGATGCGCGTGCAGCTCGACACCGAGGTGCCCGTGATGTCGGCCGTGCTCACGCCGCGCGACTTCCACGACCACGAGGACCACGTGCGCTTCTTCCGCGAGCATTTTGTGAAGAAGGGCACCGAGGTGGCCCAGGCCTGCCTGCAGACCATGGCCTACCTGCGCAAGCTGGCCTCGCCCACGCTGGCCACCGTGCAGCAGGCAACCCCTGCGCTGGCTGAAGCCTGAGAAGGCGCCAGTTGCTACTATTTATGTAGCTGTTGGCACATGATGCACTAGCGCTTCAAGCCGATTAGGCTTGAAATGGCTGCTCCGCGTCAGCCTGCGGCCAACCGGGGCTGGTGATGGCCCGGCGTGGGCATGCTGGCCTGTCTGGGGGTGTTGGCGTCGGTGTCTGCCAGCCGGAACACCGCCACTGCCTGCACCAGCTGCTGCGCCTGCACCTTGAGGCTGTCGGCGGCGGCGGCGCTCTGTTCGACCAGCGCGGCGTTCTGCTGCGTGGCCTGGTCCATTTCGGTGATGGCGTCCCCTACCTGGGCGACACCTGCGCTTTGCTCGCTGCTCGCGGCGCTGATCTCGCCCACGATGTCGGTCACGCGGCGGATGGCGCTCACCAGCTGGTTCATCGTGGCGCCCGCCTTGTCCACCAGCGTGGTGCCCAGTTCCACGCGCTCCACGCTGGCGTGGATCAGGGTCTTGATCTCCTTGGCGGCCTCGGCACTGCGCTGCGCGAGGCTGCGCACCTCACCGGCCACCACGGCAAAGCCCCGGCCTTGTTCGCCGGCGCGGGCAGCTTCCACAGCCGCGTTCAGCGCCAGGATGTTGGTCTGGAAGGCGATGCCGTCGATCACGCTGATGATGTCGGCGATCTTGCGGCTGCTGTCGTTGATGCCCTTCATGGTCGTCACCACCTCGGCCACCACATCACCGCCCTGCACGGCCACGGTGCTGGCGCTCACAGCCAACTGGTTGGCGGTGCGCGCGTTCTCGGCGTTGGCCTGCACGGTGGAGCTGAGTTCTTCCATCGATGCCGATGTTTGCTCCAGCGCGCTGGCCTGCTGTTCGGTGCGGGCGCTCAGGTCGTTGTTGCCCTGCGCGATCTCGGTGCTGGCGGCGGCCACGCTGTCGGCGTTGTTGCGCACATTGCTCACCACGTGCGACAGGCTGATCTGCATGTCGTGCAAAGCATTGAGCAGCAGTGCGATCTCGTCCTTGCCCTGCACGTGCCGCGCCACCGTCAGGTCGCCGCTGGCCACGGCCTGCGACACGCGCACCGCGTTGTCCAGCGGGTTCACCACGGTCCGGCTGAAGGCAATGGCGCCTGCTATGCCCAGCGCGCACACCGCCAGCATCACCACCAGGCTGATGGTGGTGGCCCGCTGCGCAGTGGCGGCGGCACGTTCGGCCACGGCGCTGCTGGCCTTGGCGATCAGGTCGCCCGCCTGGTCCAGCAGCTGCGAGGGCTCGCGGTCCATGCCCGCCACGGCCTTGTCGCCCGCTTGCGGGTCGTGGTCGGCCGCCTTGAAGGCTTCAAACCCCTTGCGGTAGGCGGTGCCCATGCGTTCGTGGGCCTGAGCAAACTGCAACACGCGTTCGCGACCCTCCCCCGGGGGCAGTGCGGCCACGAGCTTTTGCGCCTCGTCCTTGATGGCCTGTTCCTGCTTTTCAAACGCGGCCCAGTAGCGCGTGAGCTGGGCCGGGTCCTTGCCGCGCAGCAGCACGTTTTTCCACTCCTGCACCTGCACCTTGAAGTTGTTGAGCATGCCCGCCGCCATGCGCTCGTGCTCGAAGCTTTGGGCCACGGTGGTCTGATAGGTGTCGAGCGCCTGGTTCAGGCGGCTGATGCCAAACAGGGCCGCTGCAAACAGCAGGAGCAGCGACACGGTGAAGGCCAGGGGGAGCTTGAGGCTGAGCTTCATGAGGAACTCCTTGAGGGTCCAGAAACGTCGCAGTGCTGGGCCATGGGCCCAGCACCCTGGTCCAGCGGCGCGCCGTGCGCGGGGCCGCAGACAGGGTGTCTTTGGGATTATGGAGACGGATGTAATTTTTTGTACATGTCTTTTTTGCCGTGGGGCCGAGGCAAGCAGGCTCCGTCAGTCGCACGCTTTGTCATCCGATGGATAGCGGATAGCTGATAGCGCACGCCAGATAAGCGCCAGGGGCCGGTGCAATGCAGACAGCACAAACAAAACGGCCTTGCCGGTGAGGGCAAGGCCGTGCAGTGGTCAGGGCACGGCGCAGGCCGATGCCGCGAGGGTCTGGCTACAAAACCCCGCTGGCCCGCAGTGCCGCGATGCGCGCTGGGTCCAGCCCCATCTCGCGCAGCACCTCGTCGGTGTGCTGGCCCAGTGCCGGCGGCGCATTGCGCAGCACGGGTGGGGTGGCCGACAGGCGCAGCGGGCTGGCCACGCCGGTGATCTGCAAAACGTTGTCGGTGGCGGCCTCGCCGTCCTTCCATCGCGGCAGCGTCACGGCCAGGCCACGGGCCTGCACCTGCGCGTCGTCAAACGCTTGGGCAACGGTGTTGATGGGGCCGCAGGGCACGGCCTTGTCTTCCAGCAGCGTGATCCAGTCGGCCGTGGTGCGCGTGCGGGTCACGGCTTCCATGGCGGGGATCAGCGCGGTGCGGTTTTGTACGCGCAGGGTGTTGGTGGCAAAGCGCGGGTCACTGGCCCACTGGGGCTGCTCGGCGGCGGCGCAAAAGCGTTGGAACTGGCCGTCGTTGCCGATGGCCAGCAGCATGTTGCCGTCCTGCGTGGGGAAGTCCTGGTAGGGCGCGAGGCTGGGGTGGCTGTTGCCCATGCGGCCGGGCGCCTTGCCGGTGGCGAGGAACCCCGAGGCCTGGTTGGCCAGCACGGCCATGCCCACGTCCAGCAGCGCCATGTCGATGTGCTGGCCCTGGCCGGTGCCATTGGTGGCGTTGTCGCGCACGTGCAGCGCGGCCAGGATGGCGTTGCTGGCATACAGGCCGGTGAAAAGGTCAATGACGGCCACGCCCACGCGCATGGGGCCGCCGCCGGGCTGGCTGTCGGCCTGGCCGGTGATGCTCATCAGGCCCGTCATGGCCTGCACCATCAGGTCGTAGCCTGCGCGCTCGGCATAAGGCCCGTCTTGCCCGAAGCCGGTGACGGAGCAGTAGATGAGGCGGGGGTTGAGCGCGCGCAGGCTCTCGTGGTCCAGACCGTATTGCTTGAGGCCGCCGACCTTGAAGTTCTCCACCACGATGTCCGCCTCTTGCGCCATCTGCTTGATGAGCGCCTGGCCCTCGGGCGAGGCCATGTCGATGGTCACCGAGCGCTTGTTGCGGTTGCAGGCGGTGTAGTAGCTGGCCTGGTTGGTGTCGTTGCCGTCTGCGTCCTTCAAGAAGGGCGGGCCCCACTGGCGCGTGTCGTCGCCCACGCCGGGGCGCTCCACCTTGACCACGTCCGCGCCCAGGTCGGCCAGAACCTGCGTGCACCACGGCCCGGCCAGCACGCGGGAGAGGTCGAGCACCTTGATGCCTGCGAGGGCGCCGGGGGAGGTAGAGGGGGAGGTCATGGTGTGGTGTACTATGAAATTGATAGCTGTCAGCGCATGATTGACTAGCGCTACAAGGCAAAAACACCGCAAAGGCGGTGTTTTTGCCGGTTTTCGGGGCGCAGACCGATCAGTTGGCGAACGCGGCGATGCCCGTCTGGGCGCGGCCCAGGATCAGCGCGTGCACATCGTGCGTACCTTCGTAGGTGTTCACCACTTCCAGGTTCACCAGGTGCCGGGCCACGCCAAACTCGTCGCTGATGCCGTTGCCGCCCATCATGTCGCGCGCCAGGCGGGCAATGTCCAGCGCCTTGCCGCAGCTGTTGCGCTTGATGATGGAGGTGCCTTCCACGCTGGCCGTGCCCGCGTCCTTCATGCGGCCAAACTGCAGGCAGGCCTGCAGGCCGATGGCGATTTCGGTCTGCATGTCGGCCAGCTTCTTCTGGATGAGCTGGTTGGCGGCCAGGGGGCGGCCAAACTGCTTGCGGTCCAGCGTGTACTGGCGGGCGGTGTGCCAGCAGAACTCGGCCGCACCCAGGGCGCCCCAGGCGATGCCGTAGCGCGCGCTGTTCAGGCAGGTGAAGGGGCCCTTGAGGCCTTGCACTTCAGGGAAGGCGTTTTCTTCGGGCACGAACACATCGTCCATCACGATCTCGCCGGTGATGGAGGCGCGCAGGCCCACCTTGCCGTGGATGGCGGGGGCTGTCAGGCCCTTCATGCCCTTTTCCAGCACAAAGCCGCGGATGGGGCCCACGGCGCCGCCTTCGGACACTTCCTTGGCCCAGACCACGAACACGTCGGCCACGGGGCTGTTGGTGATCCACATCTTGCTGCCCTTGAGCTTGTAGCCGCCATCGACCTTGTAGGCGCGCGTGGCCATGCTGCCAGGGTCAGAGCCGTGGTCGGGCTCGGTCAGGCCAAAGCAGCCGATCCACTCGCCGCTGGCGAGCTTGGGCAGGTACTTCTGGCGCTGGGCTTCACTGCCGAATTCATAAATGGGCACCATCACCAGCGACGACTGCACGCTGGCCATCGAGCGGTAGCCCGAATCCACACGCTCCACCTCGCGGGCGATCAGGCCGTAGGCCACGTACGACAAGCCGGGGCCGCCGTACTGCTCGGGGATGGTGGGGCCCAAGAGGCCCACTTCGCCCATCTCGCGAAAGATGCTCACGTCCATCTTTTCGTGGCGGAAGGCGTCCAGCACGCGGGGTGCCAGCTTGTCCTGGCAATACGCTGCGGCGGCGTCGCGGATGGCGCGCTCGTCGTCGGTCAGTTGCTGGCTCAGGAGGAAAGGGTCATCCCATTGAAAAGCGGCGTGGGCCATGTGTGTCTCCAGGTCGGAAAGTGGGGGAAGAAAAAAACGAATCTGGAACGTATCGTAGGCCTTGGGGTGGTGGCCCGCAAGCGAGTTCTTTTCATCCAGACATGCGTTTATGGAATGTATGGAATACTGGCACCTAGATAAGCCAAGGCGTGGCTGGTCACTTAAAAATTCCTCTTCATCATGCGCCGCAACATTCCATCGACCCAGGCCCTGGCCTGTTTTGAAGTGGCCGCCCGCCACGAGAGCTACACCCGCGCCGCGCAGGAGTTGTCGCTCACCCAAAGCGCCGTCTCGCGCCAGATCCAGGCGCTGGAAGAATTTTTGGGCGTGGCACTGTTTCGCCGCACGCGCCACGGCGTGGTGCTGACGCCTGCAGGTGCGCACTATGGTCGCCAGGTGGCGCGCTGGCTGCAGGGGCTGGAGCGCGATACGCTGGACGTGATGGCCCACCAGGGCGAGGGCGGCACCCTCACGCTGGCCGCGGTGCCCACCTTTGCCACGCGGTGGCTCATCCCCCGCCTGCCGCACCTGGCGCAGGCGCATCCCGACATCGTGGTGCACATCGACACGCAGACACGCCCCTTCTTGTTTGCCGACACCACCTTCGATGCCGCCTTGTATGCCGGCACGCCCGAGCAGGTCGCCAACTGGCCCGGCGTACAGGCGCAACTGCTGATGCACGAAGACGTGGTGCCCGTGTGCAGCCCGCGCCTGCTCGAATCGGCCGCGCCCCGGGGCCGGGGCCGCGCCCACCAGCCCGTGGCCGCCGAGGCGCTGGCCGAGCTGCCGCTGCTGCAGCAAAGCACACGCCCCTACGGCTGGCGCCAGTGGTTCGATGCCATGGGGGTGGAGGCACCGCACGCGCTGGATGGTCCGCGCTACGAGCTGTTCTCCATGCTGGCCGTGGCCGCCACGCATGGCATGGGCGTGGCGCTGATCCCGCCGCTGCTCATCGAGGCCGAGCTCGCCAGCGGCGAGCTGGTGGTGGCCTGCAACCGCCCGCTGCGCGGCGAGCGGGCGTACTACCTCATCAGCCCTGCACAGGCCCAGCCCCCGGTGCTGGCCACGTTTGCGCGCTGGCTCCAGCACATGGCAGAGGTGGGTAGCTCGCCGGTTGCGGGATGACGCGCTTGCGCCCACGGGGGCTGTGAACTAATCTGGCCGCGCGGAAGTCTGTCTTTCATTCAGCAACCTTGTTGGAGAGCGACCACCATGACCACTTACCACGCTCCGCATTTCGACCCCACCGTGGACGAGATCGAGACCCTCAAGCAACTGGAGATGGGCGAAGTCATCACGCTGCCCCACGCGCTCAAGGACCATGTGTCGGGGCGACTGCTCGAATGGGGCTTCATCACCAAGGGGACGGGGGGTGAGCTGGCCATCACCGCCAGTGGCCGCCAGCTGATCCGGCGACAGGACAACTGACCCCGCGCGTCAGACCTCCGTGCGGGTGGGTGCCTTTGGCTAAATCCTGGTGCGCGGGCTGGGGTATCTGGGCGCTGTGCCTGCCGTGTGCAGCGTTGGGCCTATCCTGTGCAATTCCCTTTGTCTGGAGCCGCTGTGCCCGCTTTGTCCCGTCTGCGCACCACCCTGTGCATTGCCGCCCTAGCCGTTGCCGGTGTGCTGCTGGCGGGTTGCAGCACAGTGCGGCTGGCGTACAACCAGGTGCCCCACCTGGCGTACTGGCAGCTGAACCGTTACCTTGACCTGTCGGACGCGCAGACGGAGCGCGTGCGTGGCGACCTGGGCGACCTGCACCGCTGGCACCGCGACACCATGCTGCCCCAGCATGCCGAGCTGTTGCAAAGGGTGCAGCAGCAGTTGCCCGCGACCATCACCCCCGAGCAGGCCTGCCGCATCTATGACGAGGCACGTACACAGCTGGACAAGGTGCTGGCCCAGGCCGAGCCCAAGGTGGTGTGGCTGGCCTCGCAGCTGTCCGAGGCGCAGATCCGCAATCTGGAGCGCAAGCAGGCCGACAGCAACGCTGACTGGAAATCCGAATGGCTGGACCCATCGCCCGACAAGATGCGCGAGCGCCGCTTCAAGGACCTCTCGTCGCGGCTCGAAACCTTTTATGGCGCGCTGGACGAACCCCAGAAGGCCGTGCTGCGCGCCTTTATCGCCCAGTCGGCCTTTGACCCGCAGCGCACCTACGCCGAGCGCGTGCGCCGGCAAAAAGACCTGGTGCAGGTGCTGCGCAGCATCCAGGCCGACCGTGGCAACACCGCCCAGGCCCGCACGCTGATGCTCGGCTTTCTGGACCGCGTGGTGACGTCACCGGACGTCGCCTACCAACGCTACGCACAAGCGCTGGTGGCCGAGGGCTGCGAGGGGTTTGCGCGCCTGCACAACGCCATGACGCCTGCGCATCGGCTGCGTGCGGCGCAATCCCTCAAGGGTTATGAGCAGGACTTCCTGTTGCTGGCTGCGCGCTGATGTGCAGCGCGAGGGTGGGGCGAAGCGCAGAGGCCGCTGCCGCGACGCGAAGGTCAGCAGAACATCATCGCCAGCAGGGCCGCATCCTCGGCCATGTTCTGCAGGGCATAACCCGCCAGCCGGTAGGCCAGCACGGTGGCGTGCGCGATCAGATCCTGGGCGGTCATGGCGGTGGCTGGGTGTGGAGGTGTGCAGAAATCACATGCCGCCGCCACAGCGGCTGGCCCAGCAAAAAGGCCGATAGCTCGTGGAAGCTACCGGCCTTGTTGACTGTGGTGCCCGGGGCCGGAATCGAACCGGCACGCCTTGCGGCGGGGGATTTTGAGTCCCCTGCGTCTACCAATTTCACCACCCGGGCGGAATATGTGAAGCCCTGAATTATGGCACAGTAGGGCGTATGAAATATCCGACGATTGAAGACGCGGTAGGCAACACGCCGCTGGTGGCGCTGCAGCGCATTGGGGCCCAGGACAATGCCGCGCGGGGCAATGTGGTGCTCGGCAAGCTGGAAGGCAACAACCCGGCGGGGTCCGTCAAGGACCGGCCTGCACTGTCGATGATCCGCCGCGCCGAAGAGCGTGGCGACATCCGCCCTGGCGACACGCTGATCGAGGCCACGTCGGGCAATACCGGCATCGCTTTGGCGATGGCCGCGGCCATCAAGGGCTACCGCATGGTGCTGGTGATGCCTGAGGACTTGTCCATCGAACGCGCCCAGACCATGAAGGCCTTTGGCGCAGAACTGGTGCTCACGCCCAAGAGCGGCGGCATGGAGCACGCCCGCGACTTGGCCGAGGCCATGCAAAAGCGTGGTGAGGGCAAGGTGCTGGACCAGTTTGGCAACCCCGACAACCCCCGCATTCACTACGAAACCACAGGCCCCGAGATCTGGGAGCAGACCGGCGGGCGCATCACCCACTTCGTGAGCGCCATGGGCACCACGGGCACCATCACGGGCGTGTCGCGGTTTCTCAAGGAAAAGAATCCCGGCATTCAGATCATTGGTGCACAGCCCGAAGAAGGCTCGCGCATCCCGGGCATCCGCAAGTGGCCGCAGGAGTACCTGCCCAAGATTTATGACGCCAGCACGGTCGATGAGCTGGTATATGTGAGCCAGGACAGCGCCGAAGACATGTGCCGCCGCCTTGCGCGCGAAGAGGGCATTTTTGCCGGCATCTCGGCTGCAGGCGCGTGCTGGGTGGCGCAGCAGATCGCTGCGCGCGACAGCAATGCCACCATCGTCTTCATCGTGTGCGATCGGGGCGACCGGTATTTGTCGACCGGGGTGTTTCCTGCGTGACCTGTGGAATGGCCTGCGCAGTGGGCTCCAGGGCATTGCCGGGTGCCTCCTCGCAGGTTTTTGAATCAGAATGGCTGCTTGTGTTAGTTGAACATGCCTCAGCAGCTACATAAAAGATAGCATATGCCCTACGAAGTTCGTTTTTGCCCCCACTGTGCCACCGAGTTGCAGCCCATCACGCTGGCCGAGGATGGCGGCGACAAGGAGCGGCTGCGCTGCCCCGCCTGCGGCTGGACGCACTGGAACAATCCCACGCCCGTGCTGGCTGCCATTGTGGAGATCGACGGCAAGGTGCTGCTGGCGCGCAATGCGGCGTGGCCGGGCAAGATGTTTGCGCTGATCACCGGCTTCATGGAGGCGGGCGAGTCGCCCCAGGAGGGCATTGCGCGCGAGGTCAAGGAAGAGACCAACCTCGATGTGCAGTCCACCACCCTGGTGGGTGCCTACGAGTTTTTGCGCATGAACCAGGTCATCATTGCCTACCACGTGGTGGCCACCGGGCAGGTGCAACTGTCGCCGGAGCTGGTGGATTACCGACTGTACGATCTGCCAGATCTCAAATGCTGGCCTGCGGGCACGGGCTACGCGCTGGCCGACTGGCTGCGCACACGGGGCCACGAGCCCGTGTTTTTCACGGCCGAAGAGAATGCAGAACGCCGCCGTGGGCTGGATGAACATGCGCCGGCTGCGACGCCGCCAAAGGATTGATGACCATGGACATTCACAAAGAAATCGACACCCGGGGCCTGAACTGCCCCCTGCCCATCCTCAAGGCCAAGAAGGCGCTGTCGGACATGGCCAGCGGCCAGCTGCTCAAGGTGGTGGCGACAGACAACGGATCGCTGCGCGACTTTCAGGCGTTTGCCAAGCAGACCGGCAACGAGCTGGTGGAGCAGCAGACCTTGGGCGAGGAGTTCATCCACATCCTGCGCCGCCGTTGAATGTAAAAATAGCTGCCAGCGCTTATCCAATAAGCACGGGCAGCTATCGAGTTTGAAGTTTTAGAGGGCTTGGCCGGCTGCGTTTACAGCGCCAGGTTCTTCAGGTAGTCCCGGAAGTGCGCCCCCACCTGCGGGTGCTGCAGGGCCAGTTCCACCGTCGCTTCCAGAAACCCTTCCTTGCTGCCGCAGTCGTAGCGTTTGCCTTCGTACTGGAAGGCGTACACGGCTTCATTGTTCATCAGGCGCGCAATGCCGTCGGTGAGCTGGATCTCGCCGCCCACGCCGCGCGGCTGGTTGCGGATCTCGTCAAACACACCGGGCGTGAGGATGTAGCGGCCCGCCACGCCCATGCGCGAAGGGGCCTCTGCGGCCTTGGGCTTTTCGACAATGCGCTGGATGCGGATCAGCGGGCCACCCGCAGGCTCGCCCGCCACGATGCCGTATTTGTGCACCTGGTCCTCTGGCACCTCTTGCACGGCGATCACCGAGCGGCCTTGCTGGCGGAAGGCGGTTGCCATCTGCGCCAGCACCGGCTGCCCACCCTGGGGGCCGACCATCAAATCGTCGGCCAGCAGCACGGCAAACGGCTCCTTGCCCACCAGCGGCTCGGCGCACAGCACGGCGTGGCCCAGGCCCAGGGAGCGGGGCTGGCGCACAAAGGCGCAGTCCATGTCGCTGGGCTGGATGGAGCGCACCAGCTCCAGCAACTCCTTCTTGCCGGCCGCTTCCAGCTCGGCTTCCAGTTCGTAGGCGGTGTCGAAGTGGTCTTCAATAGCGCGCTTGCTGCGGCCCGTCACAAAAATCATGTGGCGGATGCCCGCGGCGTAGGCCTCTTCGACGGCGTACTGGATCAGCGGCTTGTCCACCACGGGCAGCATCTCCTTGGGGCTGGCCTTGGTGGCGGGCAGAAAGCGTGTGCCCAGTCCGGCAACGGGGAAAACGGCTTTGCGAACGGTGGTGGCAACAGTCATGGGGCTCCTCTGGACGGATGGGGCGGTGTGTGGGCTGCAAGGCAGCCGCACGCACACCGGCAGAACATGAAAACAAGGCAATCGGCCCGCGCAGGGCGGGCCGCCATGGCGCAGTATGGCCCGGGTTTTAGCCCAGCCGTGTCAGCTGATCGCGCAATCTGCCCAGCGTGGCGCCGAAGTCGGCAATGCGCTTTTTCTCCTGCTCGATCACCGCCGCAGGCGCCTTGGCCACAAAGGCTTCGTTGGACAGCTTGTTGTTGGCCTTGGTGATCTCGCCGTCGATGCGGGCGATTTCCTTGGACAGGCGGGCCTTCTCGGCCGCCACGTCGATCTCCATGTACAGGCACATGCGGGCGTCGCCCACCACGGCCACGGGCGCAGCCTGGGCGGCGGCGGCCCAAGCGGCCTCGTCGTCAAACACCTTGACCTCGCTGAGCTTGGCCAGGGCCTGCAGCACCGGGCCCACGCCACGCATGAACTCGGTGTCGCCCACCACGTACAGGGGCAGGCGGGTGGAGGGAGACACGTTCATCTCGCCCCGCAGCGCGCGGCACGCGTCCACCAGACCCTTCACGCGGCCCATGTGAGCGATGGCAGTTTCGTCGATCTTGGCCGGTTGGGCTTCGGGGTAGCGGGCGATGCTGACCGACTCGCCAGGGATGCCGGCGACGGGTGCCACCACCTGCCACAGGGCTTCGGTGATGAACGGGATGATGGGGTGGGCCAAGCGCAGGATGGCTTCGAGCGTGCGGATCAGCGTGCGGCGTGTGGCGCGTTGTTGTGCTTCGGTGCCGTTCTGGATCTGCACCTTGGCGATTTCCAGGTACCAGTCGCAGTACTCGTTCCAGACGAAGTCATAGATCGTGTTGGCCACGTTGTCCAGGCGGTACTCTTCAAAGCCCTTGGCGACTTCGGCCTCGGTCTTTTGCAGCAGCGAGGTGATCCAGCGGTCGGCCTGGCTGAACTGCATGTAGCCGTGGGCAGGGCCGCCGGGCTGGCATTCTTCCTTGGTGTGCTCCTTCAGGCCGCAGTCCTGGCCTTCGCAGTTCATCAGCACAAAGCGGCTGGCGTTCCAGAGCTTGTTGCAGAAGTTGCGGTAGCCCTCGCAGCGCTTGCTGTCGAAGTTGATGCTGCGGCCCAGAGATGCGAGCGCCGCGAAGGTAAAGCGCAGCGCATCGGCGCCATAGGCCGGAATGCCTTCGGGGAATTCCTTTTGCGTGTTCTTGCGCACGGTGGGCGCGGTCTCGGGCTTGCGCAGGCCGGTGGTGCGCTTGTCGAGCAGCGGTTCCAGCGCAATGCCGTCGATCAGGTCCACCGGGTCGAGCACGTTGCCTTCGGACTTGCTCATCTTCTTGCCCTGCGCGTCGCGCACCAGGCCGTGGATGTACACGTGCTTGAACGGCACGCGGCCGGTGAAGTGCGTGGTCATCATGATCATCCGGGCGACCCAGAAGAAGATGATGTCGTAGCCCGTGACCAGCACGGTGCTGGGCAGGTACAGGTTGAAGTCGTCGGTGGCGCTGTCGCCCTGGTTGGGCCAGCCCATGGTGCTGAAGGGCACGAGGGCGGACGAGTACCAGGTGTCCAGCACATCCTCGTCACGACGCAGCTTTTTGCCGGGCGCCTTGGCCTGGGCTTCGGCTTCGTCGCGGGCCACGATCACGTTGCCTTCTTCGTCGTACCAGGCCGGAATCTGGTGGCCCCACCACAGCTGGCGGCTGATGCACCAGTCCTGGATGTTGTTCATCCACTGGTTGTAGGTGTTCACCCAGTTCTCGGGCACAAAGGTCACTTCGCCGCTGGCCACCGCGTCGATGGCCTTTTGCGCAATGCTCTTGCCCGTGGGGTCCTGGTCGCTCACCTTGCTCATGGCCACGAACCACTGGTCGGTCAGCATGGGCTCGATCACCTGGCCGGTGCGGGTGCAAATGGGCACCATGAGCTTGTGCTTCTTCACCTCGACCAGCGCGCCGATGGCTTCCAGGTCGGCCACCACGGCCTTGCGGGCCACGAAGCGGTCCATGCCCTGGTACTTGGCGGGGGCGTTCTCGTTGATGGTGGCCTGCAGCGTCAGCACCACGATCATGGGCAGCTTGTGGCGCTGGCCCACGGCGTAGTCGTTCTGGTCGTGCGCGGGGGTGACCTTAACCACCCCGGTTCCGAATTCCTTGTCCACGTACTCGTCGGCGATCACCGGGATCTGGCGGTCGCACAGCGGCAGGTTGACCATCTTGCCGATGAGGTGGGTGTAGCGGGCATCCTCGGGGTGCACCATCAGCGCCACGTCGCCCAGCATGGTTTCAGGCCGGGTGGTGGCCACCGTCAGACTGCCCGATCCATCGGCCAGCGGGTAGGCGATGTGCCACAGCGAGCCGTCTTTTTCTTCGCTCTCGACTTCCAGGTCGGACACGGCGGACTGCAGCTTCGGGTCCCAGTTCACCAGGCGCTTGCCGCGGTAGATCAGGCCCTGCTCGTAGAGCTTCACGAAGGTGTCGGTGACCACCTTGGAGAGCTTGTCGTCCATGGTGAAGTATTCACGGCTCCAGTCCACGCTGTCGCCCATGCGGCGCATCTGCGTGGTGATGGTGTTGCCGGACTTTTCCTTCCACTCCCACACCTTGCTCACAAAGTTCTTGCGCGCCTCGGGCGGGGTGGGGCCCATGTCGTAGCGGCTGATGCCTTGCTCTTGCAGCTGGCGTTCCACGACGATCTGCGTGGCGATGCCTGCGTGGTCAGTGCCCGGTACCCAGACGGTGTTGAAGCCACGCATGCGGTGGTAGCGCGTGAGGCTGTCCATGATCGTCTGGTTGAACGCATGGCCCATGTGCAGCGTGCCCGTCACGTTGGGGGGCGGCAGCTGGATGGAAAAGGCGGGTTCGCCCGCCTGGGGCTGGCCTGTGCCACGGTGGCCTGCGGTGCCATACCCGCGCTTTTCCCATTCGGGGCCCCAGTGGGCTTCCAGCGCGGCAGGTTCAAACGACTTGGACAGGCTTTCGAGGCCGGGTTGTGGTTGGGGCGTGCTCATGGGGTGTCGCAGTGGGGGCAGTGGGGCGGAGCGGCCGCAGGGAGCGCTCCGACGAACAAGAGGGTGAACCGCACATTTTAAGGGACCGCCACCCCGGCGCTGGCCCCGCGGGGGCTTGGGCCGTTTGGCAATTGCGCGCCGTCTGTCGGCCGATTCTTTCCAATGGTTACCTTGTGACTGGGTGCGCGGGTGAATGGGTCCTGATAATCCCGCCCCACAGAGCGAGGAGGGCGCGGCAACGCGGACCAGGCTCTGAGAGCGGCTAACAAAACTCCCCTGGCGTCGTTGTCTCGCCTTGTCGTACTGCTTGTACTGCCTGCGGCGAAACGCCTAGCCAGGGCCGCTTCGCTGAGTTTTGTTAGCCGCTCTAAGGATCACGATTTACAACAAGGACTGATGCGGTGGCTTGCGGGGGGCGTTCAGCCTTCCGGTGCCACGGTGCCGGGCCGTCACAACCATCCGAACCTATGACGTTTCAATCTGCCTGGCGCCTGGGCCTGGTCAAGGTCTTTGCCTATGCGCTGCTGGCGCTGTTTCTGGTGCCTGCGGTGACCTACGTGTTCACCCGCCATGTCCAGACCGACCAGGACACCCGTTTTGTGGCCGGTATCAGCCAGCGCATCGATGCCGAAAAGGGCCTGCCCGCTGACGAGAAGCAGGCGCGCAAGGACTACTACCGCAGCAACCCGCCGTCCACCATCTGCAGCAATGCAGACCCCGAGGCCCGCGAATACCGCGAGGCGCTGTGCGACACCTTCTCCGATGTCTGGCAGTTCCACATGGCGCGCAAGCTGTCGCTGTGGACGCTGGTGGCCAGTGCGGCGCTGCTGCTGGCGGTGCTGGGGCTGGGGGCGCTGGCGTTTGCTGACCGCACCCTGCAGTACGCGAGCTTTGTGGCGGGCTGGCGCCTGACCTCCTGGGCCAGCGCCACGGCGCTGGTGGTGCAAGGGGCGATGGCAGTGTGGCTGTCGTTCTGGGTGACGGCGTTTTTCTTCCACAAGTACTCGCCCAAGCTGGTGCTGTTTGTGGGGTTTGCCGTGGCGGCGGGAGTGCTGGTGGCGGTGGCGGGCATCTTCAAGCGGGTGCAGTCCAGCAACCAGGTGGTGGGCGAGCTGGTGGCCGAGGCCGATGCGCCGCTGCTGTGGCAGCGTATCCGCCACCTGGCGCAGCGCCTGAAGACAGAGCCGCCCCGGCACATCGTGGCTGGCATTGATGCCAACTTCTTCGTGACCGAGGCCCCGATCACCGTGGGCCAGCAAACCCTCACGGGCCGCACGCTGTTTGTGAGCCTGCCGCTGCTGCGCATTCTGGACCAGACCGAGGCCGACGCCGTGCTGGGCCATGAACTGGCCCACCTGCGCGGGGGCGACACGCGGCGCAGCGCACAGCTGGGGCCCAAGCTGGTGCAGTTTGACCACTACCGCCACGCCATCCGCACGGGCGGGCTGTCGGCCATGGCGTCGCCGCTGCTGGACCTGTACCGCACCATTTTCGAAATCGCCCTGGCCAGCGACAGCCGCGAGCGTGAGTTCAAGGCCGACCGCCTGGCGGCCAAGCTGGTGAGCCCGGCGGCGATTGCACAGTCGCTGGTCAAGATTGCCGCCTACGCCCAATACCGCTACCGCATCGAGGACGAACTGTTCGGCCGCAACGAGCGGCACGACAACAGCACGCTGGGCATTGCCAGTTTTGTGGCCCAGGGGCTGGCGCCCTACGCGGCATCGCCCGACTTTGTGGATGCGATGAAGACGGCCAATGTGCCGCACCCCTTCGACTCACACCCCGCCATGCCCGAGCGCCTGCGCAACGTGGGTATGGCCCTGAAAGAGCGCGACTACGGCGCCATCGCCGTGCGCGTGCCCGCCACCACCTGGGTGCAGGAGATCCTGACTGCCGACGCCATCGAGCAGCGGCTGTGGAGCGCCTACGAGCAGCAGTTTGCGCAAGACCACGAGCGCAGCCTGGCCTACCGCTACGAGCCCGCCAACGACGAGGAGCGGGCCCTGGTGCTGCAGTACTTCCCGCCCGTGGTGTTTGCCCTCAAGGGCGATGCGACGGTGGAGGTGAGCATTGACGGTATCCGCACCTCGGCCGATGAGACCACGGTGTTCTGGGACGCCATCAAGGGGCTGGAATTCAAGGAAAGCAGCTTTGGCAACGCGCTGATCGTGACCCACCCCGAGAAGAACGCCCTGGGTCTGGGCGCCAAGACCAGCAAGATCAAGCTGCCCGGCCTCAAGAAGGACAAGGACCAGTTCAACGCCGTGGTCAGCCACTACTGGCAGCGCCACCAGATCATGCGTGCGCAGCAACAGGCAGCGGGATGACTGATATATTTTGTATAGCTACTGAGACAATAGGATGTAGCGCTTCAGCGCTGTAGGGCTAAAAATCCCATCGCAAAGCGGGGGGAGGGCCGTTGGACGGGGCTGCGCACCGCAGCCAGTGCAGCCGGCCCCGTGGACCGTGGAGGCCTGGGGTCAGGTCGGCTTACTTGCGCACAAACTCCGGCCGGTCGTTTTGCTGGGGCTTGAGCGGCGCGTCCACCTTGCCTTCGGCGCGTTCCTTGCGCCATTGCTCCTTGCGCGCCGTCCACTCGCGCAGGCGGGCGTGGGCCACGGTGCTGTCTTTTTCCATCTGCTCGTCGTTGGCCAGCTGGGCCGACAGCTCCAGGCGAATGCCGTTCGGGTCGAAGAAATAGATGCTCTTGAAGATGTGGTGGTCCGTCACGCCCAGCACTTCCACGCCATGCGCCTCCAGGCGCTGCTTGGTGTTCTCCAGCTCCTGCACGGTGTTCACGCGGAACGCTATGTGGTTGACCCACAGAGGGGTGTTGGGCGAGGGCTCGGCCTTCACGTCGTCGCCCAGGTCGAAGAAGGCGATGAACGAGCCATCCTGCAGGCGAAAGAAGAAATGGGTGTAGGGGCAGTACTCGCCGGTGCTGGGCACATAGTCGCTCTGGATGATGTGGTACAGCGGCAGGCCCAGGATATCTTCATAGAACTGGCGCGTTTCCTCGGCGTCGCGGGCCTTGTAGGCGTAGTGGTGCAACTGCTGGATGGCGGCGGGTGCTGGCAGGCTGGCCAGGGCGGTCGGGTTCAGAACGGCGTTCATGCAGAGTCTCCTCAAATCGGTGAATGCAATTCTACTATTCGTAATTGATTTACGTTAAGTTAATTTTAATGCCCTGAAGGCTGACAGATGAGGACGGGCTGGCCCAAAGAAAAAGCCACCCGGCGCAAGGCGCACGGGTGGCTGGTCGCAAGCAGCCGGAGGCAGGGCGGAGCAAGTCAGCCCGCTGCACCCCAGGTCTGCTCGGCCTGGTTTACTGCTTCACGGCTTCAATCTGCACCACCAGGCGCACGTTCTTGGGGAAGCCCCATTCCACGCCGTAGTTCATGCCCCACTGGGTGCGGTCGATGGTGGCTTCAAAGTCGCCGCCGCACACTTCGCGCTTGAGCATGGGGCTGTCGTAGCAGTTGAACTGGTTGGCCTTGAGGGTCAAGGGGGCGGTCTTGCCCAGCAGTGTGAGCTGGCCTTCGACGCTGGCGACCTTGTCACCGTTGAAGACGAACTTGCTGGAGACAAATTTCATCGTAGGGTGCTTGGCAGCGTCGAACAGGTCGGCGCTTTGCAGGTGCTTGTCAAACGCGGGGGTGCCCGTGTTCACCGAGGTCACATCGAACGTGATCTCGGCCTTGCCCGACTTGCCGGCCTTGTCGAACTGGACGGTGCCTTCCTTCTTGTCGAAGCGGCCACGGTTCACGGCAGCGCCAAAGTGGCTGATCTCGAACGAGGCGAAGGTGTGCGTCGGGTCGATGGCGTAGTTGGCCGATTGGGCTTGGGCAGCACCGGCGAACAGGGTGGTGGCGGCAGCCAGGGCGAAGAGGGACTTGCGCATGGAAACTCCTGATAGATCAAAAAGGAAAGGACAAGGGAAAAGGGGAAGGCGCCACCCGCGGGGACCGCGCCCGGATGGCGGGCGGAGGCCGGCAGGGCCTGGGCAGAGGGGGGGCGCTCAGAGCTTGCCGACGCCGGTCAGCGCGAGCTTGAACTTGACCTGCACGTCGTCGGCCACCATGGAGGTGTCGGCCCACTCGTTTTCGCCGATCTTGAAGGCCAGCCGCTTGATGGGCAGCGCGCCTGTGGCGGTGGTGGTGGGGCCGCTTTGGGTCAGCGTCACGGGCACCACCACGTTCTGGCTGTTGCCCTTGATGGTGAGCGCGCCCGCCACTTCAAACTTGCCGCCGCCCAGGGCCTTGATGCTGGATGACACGAATTGGGCCTGCGGGAACTTGGGCACGTTGAACCACGCTGGCTTGGGCAGCTCTGCATCGGTCTCGCGCGAACCCAGCGTGGCGCTGCCAGTGTCCACCGTGAAGGCGATCTTGCTGGTGGCCAGTTTGGCCGGGTCAAACGCCACCTGGGCGCTGAACTTCTTGAACTGGCCTTCCAGTGGCACGCCCATCTGGCGGGCGGTGAACTGCACCTCGCTCTGCGCGGGCACCAGCTGCTGCTGGGCCAGGGCGGCTTGCGCGCCCGCAACGAGGGCAGCGCCGATCACGATGCGGGACAAGGTAGGAGACAGATGCATGCAGAAACTCCGTTCAATTCACAAAAGGTGGAAGCGGTGGTCGCAGGGGGGCGAGCGACCTTTGAGGTGGGCAAGGCACCCACCAGGGGTTGCCATGGCGCCCCGCAGGTGGAGGCTGGTTATTTCCCGGGCAGCATGCGGTTCAGCAGGCCATCACGGTCGACCAGCTGGTGCTTGAGCGCTGCGGCGATGTGCAGCAGCGCCAGCGCGGCCAATGCAAACGCGGTGTACTGGTGCCAGGGCTTGATGGCCTCGGCCAGGTCCTTGCTCACCGGCACAAAGTCGGGCAGCTGCCACAGGCCCAGGAACACGATGGGGAACCCCGCCGCTGAGCTATAGGCCCAGCCAATCAGGGGCACGGCAAAGAAGAGCACGTACAGCAGGTGGTGGGTGCCGTGGTGTGCCAGCTTCTGCCAGCCGGGCATGGTGTTCTCGACCGCCTGGGGCAGCGCCGGTGGGCGGTGCGTGGCGCGCCACAGCAGGCGCAGCGCCGACAGCACCAGGATAGTCACACCGGCCCATTTGTGCCAGTTGTAAAGCTTCAGCCGTTGGGGCGAAAAGGGCAGGTCGGCCATGTAGACGCCGACGCCAAACAGAGCGATCAGCGCCAGGCCCAGCACCCAGTGCAACAGCATGGCAGTGCGCGTGTACCGGCGCGGGGTGTCGAGGGTCGTCGTGGAAGTGGCTGTCATCAGCGAATCTGGAGGTCGGGGCAAAAATGAGGTGAGCGAAGGCTGCAAGGTCCGCCGGACTTGGCGACACAACGCGCTGGGCGATGGCGCAGTGTAGGAAGCGCTGGCTGTGATCAGCTTCAGGCAGATTGATGCCTTGATTCAAATTTATTGAATCGATATGCCTTGAGCGCTCAAAGTTCCCCAATGCTGTGCAATTTCTGCGGAGCGGCTAGTTGCTGGCATCCGCAGGGCATCGGCGTGGCGCCTGCATGGACCTTGCTGGTGCGCCGGTGCTCCTGTGGAGACACCTTGGCGAATGGGGGGCCGCATCAAGTGCAGCGATGGCGGGCGGTACGGGAGCGGGGCGCCAGAGCACCCCGCGATGCCCGGGTTATCGGGCCAGCGCGGCCTGTTTCCAGGCGCTGACGGCGGCGCTGTCGTCGCCGCGTTGCTCGGCCAGTTCGGCCACGTGGCGCCAGGCGCTGGCGCGCATTGGCGCGTCGTTGAGCTGCTGGGCTGCCTGGGTCAGCAGCTGCTGGGCTTTGCCCCACAGCTGGCGCTTGAGGCAGGCCATGCCCGCCAGGTATTGCAGGCGGGCGTCGCGTGGGTTGGCTTGCTGGGCGGACTCGATGCGGGCCAGCCAGGGCCCGTCGAGCGCATCCAGTCCCGCCTCCAGCGCACGCACCAGCTTGAGGGCGTGTTGCTCGGCCAAGGCATCGGGCAGCTCCACCATGCGTTCCCACACGGGCAGCAACCAGGCACGCACCTGCGTGGCATCGCCACCCAGTGCAGCCAGCCGCTGGGCGGCATGGATGGCCAGCTCGGGCATGTTGCGCTCGCTGGTCTCCAGAGACAGCCAGATCTGCTGCAACTGAGCGACGTCGTGCGCGCTGTTGATGAGTTCGGTGGCCAGGCCGCGCACGATGCTCTGTGCGGCATTGGGTGAGAACGCACGGTGCTTGCCCAGCAGGCGTGCGGTGTCCAGTGCTTCTTGCGTCTGGCGCGCCAGACGGGTGGCCTTGAGCTTGATGCGCAGCGCCAGGGTGCGCCGCGCGGCTCCCTGGGGCAGGGCTGCCAGGCGGTCGAGCGCCGCGTTGGCATCGCGGTCGTCCAGCGACCAGCGGGCGGCGCGCATCTGGGCGCCTTCGTGCATTTCCTGCTCGTTGATGGAGCCGCGCATGGGGGCTTCCTGCAGTGCGTCCTGCAGATGGCTTTCGCGGGTGGCGCGGTCTTGCAGGGCGTGTGACGCCTCGGCGGCGATCATGTGGGCGAGCGCGCGCAGCTGCTTGCCGTGGGGCACCGCCTCGCCGCTGGCCTCCAGCGCGTGTTCTTGCGACAGCGCGGCCACAGCGGCCTTGCGCGAGCGGATGAACCGGCCGCCCAGCATGTGGGTCAAGGCGTCGAGCAGTGCGCCGTGCATGGCACGCTCTTTTTGCTGCACGCGCCAGCGGCGTGCCTGGTGTGGCAGCGCCAGCAGCGCCGCCAGTGCCCGCAGCGCCGCATAAACGGTGACAAAACCGCCCACCAGCAGCAACACCACCATGTTGAGCGACAGGTCGATGCGATAAGGCGGCCAGTACAGGGTGACGGTGCCCTGGTTGTTGCCCGCAAACAGCGCAGCCGCCACCGCCACGCCAAACAACGCCAAAAGCCAAAGTGCAGCACGCATATCGTCAACGTCCCGCAGCGGCGGTGGCCAGCGCCGACAGGGTTTCGTCCAGGCGCGGCAGCTCGGCCGCCTTCATGCTGGCCTGGGCCTGCTGCAGGGTGGAGGCCACGTTCTGGGTGCGGCGCGATGCGGGGTCGAAATACTTGTTGAGCGCCGCGGTGGCCGCGGTCAGGTCGGCACGGGCCGACTCGAACTGGCGTGCCAGGATGCCCAGGCGTGCATTGAGCAGCTTGAACTTGAGGTTTTCGCGCAGGAAGAAGGTCTGCTCGGGGGCCAGCAAGATGGCTTCGGGCTGGTCGATGCGGCTCACGCGCACCAGGCTGCGGGCCTCGTCGCGCACCACCTCCCAGCTGCGCTGCAGGGCCGCTTGCCACCACGCCAGGCCCTCGGTGGGGGCGGGGGCACTGCCAGGGGC
>NZ_JBWKYJ010000072.1:0-23879 GCF_059423685.1 Acidovorax sp. GW460-11-11-14-LB4
GTCTTCCATGCCCCCCCCACCGCCCACGGAAGGCGCACAGGCCCGCGCGCGGCTGCTACACGCCGCCTTGCGCCTCTTTGCCGAAAACGGCTTTGCCAAGGCGTCCATCCGCGACATTGCCCAGGCGGCGGGTGTCAACCCGGCCTCCATCAGCTACTACTTCGGCGACAAGAACGGGCTGTACCGCGCAGCGTTCACCGAACCCATGGGCAGCCCCATCGCCGTGGATGCCTGGCCGGACACTTTGCCAGCGTTCATCGATCTGCTGATCCAGAGTTTCATGCAGCCCCTGCACGAAGGTGATCTGGTCGAGCTGTGCATGCGCCTGCACTTTCGCGAAATGCTGGACCCCACCGGGCTGTGGCAGCAGGAGCTGGAGTGCGAGATCAAGCCTGCCCACGCCGCGCTCGTCGGCCTGCTGTGCAAGGAGTTCGGCCTGAAAGCTGCCGATGACGATGTGCACCGCCTGGCCATGGCCATCACCGCCCTGGCGCTGCAGTACTACGTGGGCCGCGACGTGGTGCAGGCCGTGCGCCCCGGCCTCACCGCCACGCCGCGGGGGCTGGCCGCCACCACATCGCGGCTGGTGGACTTTGCCCAGTTCATGGTGGACGGGGAACGTCAGCGCCGCGCTGCGGCCCGCGCGGCCGCCCCCGCCAAAAAAACCTCCTCTCCCCGTACCCCAGAGTGACTTGCACATGCGACTGATCTCACACAAACCCTTGTGGCTGGCGCTGGTCCTGCCACTGGTGGCCTGCTCCACCACCGCACCACCTGCGCAGGTATCGGCACCCGCACCTGCGGCCTGGAACGCGCCCTTGCCGCACCAGGGCTCCCTCACGGGCATGGCCCGCTGGTGGACCCAGCTGCAAGACCCGCTGCTGGTCGAGCTGATCGACGCCGCCCAGGCCGTGAGCCCGGGCATCGCGCAGGCCCAGTCGCGCATTGCACAGGCCCGCGCCACGCAGGTGGGCAGCCGGGCGGCGTTGCTGCCTTCGCTCGACGCACAGGCCAGCGCCAGCCGGGGCTTCAACGACCAGCTGGCGCGCGTGGCGACCACCTCGCAGGCGGGGCTGCAGGCAAGCTGGGAGCTGGACCTGTTTAGCGCCAACCGCGCCGCCAAAACCGCTGCCGATGAGCGGCTGGCCGGCGCGCAGGCACTGTGGCACGAGGCGCGCGTGAGCGTGGCAGCCGAGGTGGCACAGCAGACCAGCAGCATCCGCACCTGCCTGGCCCAGCAACAGGTGGCCGAGCGCGATGCGCAGTCCCGTAGCGAAACGTCCCGTCTGTCCCAGCTCAGCGAACGTGCGGGCTTTACTGCGCCCGCCACGGCCGCACTGGCACGCGCCAGCGCCGCCGAGGCCCAGGCCCGCGCCTCACAGCAACGCATGCAATGCGATGTGGAGGTCAAGGCCCTGGTGGCGCTCACCGGCTGGGAAGAACCCACGCTGCGCACCCGGCTGGCCCAGCCGGTGGCTGCGGCCCCGGACGCTTTGTTCACCATTGACGCACTGCCCGCCCAGGTGCTGACCCAGCGCCCCGATGTGTACAACGCCGAGCGCGAAGTGGCTGCCGCCAGTGCGGACGTCGCCAGCGCCCAGGCCCAGCGCTACCCGCGGCTGACCCTCAGCGGCAGCGTGGGCGTAGCCCAGGTGCGCACGGGGGGCGTGACCACCGACCTGAACACCTGGACCATAGGCCCGCTGGCGCTCAGCGTGCCGATCTTTGACGGCGGCCGCCGCGCCGCGCAGACCGATGCGGCGCAGGCCCGCTACGACGAGGCAGCGTCGCAGTACCGCGCCAAGGTGCGCCAGGCCGTGAGCGAGGTCGAGCAAGCCCTGGTGCGCCTGCAAAGCACGGCCGAGCGCAGTGCCAGTGCACGCACGGCGGCGGAGGGTTACCGGGCATCGTTCGACGCGACCGAGGCGCGCTGGCGCGGCGGCTTGGCCAGCCTGGTGGAGCTGGAGGACGCCCGGCGCATGGCGCTGGCCGCCGACAACGCGCTGATCGCGCTGCAGCACGAGCGCCAGACCGCCTGGATTGCGCTGTACCGCGCCGCCGGTGGTGGGTGGAAGCTATGAGACACCCCTCTGAGGCGCTTTGCGCCTCGTCTGCGCATCGCCGGTTTCAAGCGCAGTGGGCGACGCCCAACACCATGCACAGCTGATATGAACTCCCCAGGACAGATGCACATGCAACACTCCTCTTTCTCCTTCAAGTTTTCCCCCACCGCCCTCGCCGTGATCGCCGCCTGCGTGCTGGCCACGGGCGGTGCGCTGGTTTTCTCGGGCGCATCGCGTGCCGCCGATGAACCCAAGGCGGGCCAGCCCCGGCCTGCGCTCACCGTCAGCACGGCACAGCCACAGCGCATGCAGGTGCCGCTGCGCCTGGCGGCCAACGGCAACATCGCCGCGTGGCAAGAGGCGAGCATTGGGGCTGAGAGCAACGGCCTGCGCCTGACCGAAGTGCGTGTGAACGTGGGCGATGTGGTCAAGGCCGGGCAGGTGCTGGCCACCTTCTCGGCCGACACGATGCTGGCCGATGTGGCCCAGAGCCGCGCCAGCCTGCTCGAAGCCCAGGCCAATGCGGCCGAGGCCGCCGCCAATGCCGACCGCGCCCGCTCGTTGCAAGCCACGGGCGCACTCAGCCAGCAGCAGATCCAGCAGTTCACCACGGCTGAGCAAACCGCCCAGGCCCGCGTGGAAGCGTCCAAGGCCGCGCTGAACGCGCAGCAGCTGCGCCTCAAATACACGCAGGTGGTGGCGCCTGACAGCGGCGTGATCTCGGCCCGCACCGCCACCGTGGGCGCGGTGGTGGGGGCAGGCACGGAGCTGTTCCGCATGGTGCGCAAGGGCCGCCTGGAGTGGCGCGCCGAGGTCACGTCCACCGAGCTGCGGCGCATCCAGCCCGGGGCCAAGGTCAGCGTCACCGCCGCCAGCGGCGCCGTGGCCGAGGGCACCGTGCGCATGGTCGCACCCACGGTGGACCCGCAAACGCGCAATGCGCTGGTCTACGTGGACCTGCCCGCCAACACCGACTTCCGTGCCGGGATGTTTGCGCGGGGCGAGTTCGCACTGGGCAGCAGCGACGCACTCACCGTGCCACAAGAGGCGCTGGTGGTGCGCGACGGGTTCTCGTACGTGTTTGTGTTGGGCGGAGACCAGCGCGTGCAGATGCGCAAGGTCCAGACCGGCCGCCGCGTGGCCGACCGGGTCGAGGTGCTGTCGGGCCTGGACGCTGGCGCCTCCGTCGCCGTGCGCGGTGCGGGCTTTTTGAACGATGGCGACCTGGTGCGCGTGGCGGCCCCTGCGGCGGCGCCAGCGGCTGGCAAGCAGTCCTCCAGCCAGCATTTCATGCAAAAAGTGCCTGTAGCGCTAGTGAATCATGCGCAAAAAGCTATCAATTAAGGAGCATTCCACATGAATGTGTCCACCTGGTCCATCAAGAACCCCATACCGGCACTGATGCTGTTTGTGCTGCTGACCTTCGGCGGCCTGCTGTCCTTCAACGCCATGAAGGTGCAGAACTTTCCCGACATCGACCTGCCCACGATCTCCGTGACCGTGGCGCTGCCGGGCGCCTCGCCCGCGCAGCTGGAGAACGACGTGGCGCGCAAGATCGAGAACAGCATCGCCACGCTGCAGGGCCTCAAGCACATCTACACCAAGGTGCAGGACGGCGGCGCCACCATCACCGCCGAGTTCCGACTGGAGAAGCCCACGCAGGAGGCGCTGGACGACGTGCGCTCCGCCGTGGCCCGTGTGCGCGGCGACCTGCCGGGTGACGTGCGCGACCCCATCGTGACCAAGATGGACCTCGCCGCGCAGCCCGTGCTGGCCTTCACCATCGCGTCGGCCCGCATGGACGACGAGGCGCTGTCCTGGTTTGTGGACGACGCCGTGGCCAAGAAGCTGCTCACTGTGCGCGGCGTGGGCGCCGTCAATCGCGTGGGCGGTGTGCAGCGCGAGGTGCATGTGGCACTCGACCCGGTCAAGCTGCAGTCCCTGGGCGCCACGGCGGCCGATGTGTCACGCCAGCTGCGGCTGGTGCAGACGGAGAGTGCCGGCGGCCGCACCGACCTGGGCGGCAGCGAGCAGCCGGTGCGCACGCTGGCCACGGTGCAGTCGGCGCAGGAGCTGGCGGGCCTCACGCTGGCACTGTCGGACGGCCGCCACGTGCGGCTGGACCAGGTGGCCACGGTGACAGACACCATCGCCGAGCCCCGCGCGCTGGCCCTGCTCAACGGCAAGCCGGTGGTGGGCTTCGAGGTGGCCCGCAGCAAGGGCGCGAGCGAAGTCGAAGTGGGCGCTGCCGTGCAGGCGGCCCTGCAGGAGATGCGCGCGCAGCACCCGGACCTGGAAATCACGGAGGCCTTCAACTTCGTGCAGCCCGTGCAGGAGGAATACGATGGCTCCATGCACCTGCTGTACGAAGGCGCGCTGCTGGCCGTGCTGGTGGTGTGGCTCTTCCTGCGCGACTGGCGCGCCACCTTCGTGTCGGCCGTGGCGCTGCCGCTGTCGGTGATCCCGGCGTTCATCGGCATGTACTGGCTGGGCTTCTCGATCAACGTGATCACGCTGCTGGCGCTGTCGCTGGTGGTGGGCATCCTGGTGGACGACGCCATCGTGGAAGTCGAGAACATCGTGCGCCACCTGCGCATGGGCAAGACGCCCTACCAGGCGGCCATGGAGGCGGCCGATGAGATCGGCCTGGCCGTGATCGCCACCACCTTCACGCTGATCGCGGTGTTTCTGCCTACGGCGTTCATGAGCGGCATTGCGGGCAAGTTCTTCAAGCAGTTTGGCTGGACGGCGTCGCTCGCGGTGTTTGCCAGCCTGGTGGTGGCACGCCTGCTCACGCCCATGATGGCGGCCTACATCCTCAAGCCCATCGTGGGCGACCACAAGGACCCGCGCTGGATGACGGTGTACCTGCGCTGGGCCGCGTGGTGCATCAAGCACCGGTGGATGACCTTCATTGCCACGGCGGCCTTTTTCATCGGCTCGCTGGCGCTGATCCCGCTGCTGCCCACGGGCTTCATCCCGCCGGACGACAACTCGCAGACCCAGGTGTACCTGGAGCTGCCACCCGGCGCCACGCTGGCGCAGACACGTGCCGTGGCCGAAGACGCGCGCCAGCGCATCGCCAAGGTGGAGCATGTGCAAAGTGTGTACACCACCATCGGCGGCGGCTCGGCCGGCACTGATCCTTTCATGGGCGGCGCCAGCACCGAAACGCGCAAGGCCACGTTGACTATCTTGCTGTCCGAGCGCGGCGACCGTCCGCGCAAGCAGGGCATCGAGAACCAGATCCGCGCCGCGCTGGAGACGCTGCCTGGCGTGCGCAGCAAGGTGGGCCTGGGCGGCTCGGGCGAGAAGTACGTGCTGGTGCTCACGGGCGACGACCCGCAAGCGCTGACCACGGCCGCATTGGCGGTCGAGAAAGACCTGCGCACCATCCCCGGCCTGGGCAGCATCTCGTCCACCGCCAGCCTGGTGCGCTCCGAAATTGCCGTGCGCCCCGACTTTGCCCGCGCCGCCGACCTGGGCGTGACCAGCAGCGCGATTGCCGAAACGCTGCGCATTGCCACTGTGGGCGACTACGACGTGTCGCTGCCCAAGCTCAACCTGGCCGCGCGCCAGGTGCCCATCGTCGTCAAGCTGCAGGACGATGCGCGCAAGGACCTGTCGCTGCTGGAGCGCCTGCCCGTGCCCGGCGCCAAGGGCCCGGTGATGCTGGGCCAGGTGGCCACGCTGGAGTTCAGCGGCGGCCCGGCCGTGGTGGACCGCTACGACCGCGCGCGCAACGTGAACTTCGAGATCGAACTCTCGGGCCAGCCGCTGGGCGACGTGACCAAGGCGGTCGAAGCGCTGCCCTCCATCCAGAACCTGCCAGCCGGCGTGCGCCAGATCACCATTGGCGACGCTGAGATGATGGGCGAGCTGTTTGCCAGCTTTGGCCTGGCCATGCTCACCGGCGTGCTGTGCATCTACATCGTGCTGGTGCTGCTGTTCAAGGACTTCCTGCACCCGGTGACCATCCTGGCGGCGCTGCCGCTGTCGCTGGGTGGCGCGTTTGTGGGGCTGCTGATTGCGCAGAAGAGCTTCTCGATGCCCTCGCTCATCGGGCTGATCATGCTCATGGGCATTGCCACCAAGAACTCCATCCTGCTGGTGGAGTACGCCATCCTGGCGCGGCGCGAGCACGGCATGACGCGCTTTGAGGCGCTGATCGACGCCTGCCACAAGCGCGCACGGCCCATCATCATGACCACGCTGGCCATGGGCGCGGGCATGCTGCCCATCGCCATCGGCCTGGGTGCTGCGGACGCGAGCTTTCGCTCGCCCATGGCGGTGGCGGTGATTGGTGGACTCATCACCTCCACGCTGCTGAGCCTCCTGGTGATTCCGGCGGTGTTCACCGGGGTGGACGACCTGGGGCAAGGGTTCGGCCGGCTGGCCCGCCGCCTGCGCGGGGGGCGCCATGCCCCGGGCGCACCGGCGGCCCCCACAGCCACAGCCACGGCGCAACCAGCACCTCCCTCTGCCCCCTGACGCCAAGTCTTGGCGCGCCCCCCCCGGCGTGAGCCCAAAAAGCAGGGCAATCACGGGGGTCGCGCGGGCTTTGGCGGGAGGTAGCCGTCGGATAATGCAACGCGCACCATGAACCTCGTCAGCCTCAACATCGAATCCATCCAGCTGGGCCATCCCCTGCCTTTTGTGCTGCGGGGGGCCGACGGCGTGTTGCTGGCGCAAAAGGGCTATGTGATCCGCACCCGCGACGAACTGGCCAAGCTGGTCGAACGCGGGCGCGAGCTGTGTGTGGACACTGACGAATCCGGCGGCAGCCACCGCGCCTACCTGGCGCAGCTGCAGCGCATGCTGATCGCCGACACCAACCTGGGCGAGATCGCCGCTATGAAGATGACGGCCGGCGAGCAGGCCGCCGCAGCGGCCGCTGCGCGTGCGGGCAAAACCCTGCCCGACTGGCCCGAGCTGCAGTTGCGCGCCACGCAGCTGCTGCGCGCCCCGTCGCCCAGCGACTTTGGCGGGCGGTTTCAGGCGCTGCACGACGAGCTGGTGCGCCATTGCGAACAGACGCCCGACGCCACGCTGCTGGCACTGATCTATCTCTCGGCCCAGGAAACGCGCATGTACAGCGCCACGCATTCCATGCTGGTCAGCTGCGTGTGCATGGTGGTGGCCCGCGAGATGCTGCGCTGGCCCAGCGGCCGGGTGCAGCAATTGGGGCACGCAGCGCTGAGCATGAACATCGCCATGACCGAGCTGCAGGACCAGTTGGTGCTGCAGACCCAGCCCCTCACCGCGACCCAGATTGCCGCCGTGGAAGACCACGCGGCGCGGTCCGAGGCGCTGCTGCGCCATCTGGGCGTGGCCGACCCGGTGTGGCTGGAGGCCGTGCGCTGCCACCACCACCGCACGCCCGGGCCCCTGGCCAAAAAGACCGAAGCCCAGCAAATGGCCCGCCTGCTGCAGCGCGCCGACATTTTCGGCGCCCGCCTGGCCCCCCGCGCCGCACGGCTGCCCATGCCTGTCACTGCCGCCATGCAGGCAAGTTACTACGACGAAGAACACCAGGTGGACGAGGCCGGCGCCACCCTCGTCAAGACCCTGGGCGTCTACCCCCCCGGTGCCTTTGTCCGCCTGGCCAGCCGTGAAGTGGGCGTGGTCATCCGCCGGGGCACCACCGCCACCACCCCCCGCGTGGCCGTGGTGACCAACCGCGACGGCATGGCCACGGGCGAGCCCATTCCCCGCGATACGGGCATGCCGCCCTGGAAGGTCACCGGTGTGGTGGCTTTCAAGGACGTGCGGGTCAACCTGTCGCTGGACCGCCTGCTGCAGATGGTCTGACGCCTGGGAGGGCGCTCCGAGCCCCCCGGTTCTGCGTGCCGCCGCTGTCGGCGGCGAACAACACATCCCCTGTTTTGGGCATTGAGCGGCCCCTCATGCCTTGCTCCTGGTGCCTAGTGCCTGGCACCGGGTCTGACGCCACGCTCGCCCCTGTCCCTGCCGGGTGATCGGCCGGCGCCGTTTGGGCTGCACGGCCGTTTTGCCCCCCTCACCCCGTTGCTTCCGAAATCTGAATCCAAATGCGTTCGCACCACGTAAACCATCCAGTACAAATAAAAACTCATGTGGACAAAAAATGATGAAATGGTTAAATTGGCCGCACTCACTGCCCAAAGTCCTATGAACCGCCTTACAAGACTCCTCTCGACAGCCACCGCGCTGGCGGCCTGGCTGCTGCTGGCGCCCGCCGCCCAAGCGGCCGATGCGCCTGCAGCGTGCCCGGCCACGCTGCAGCACACCTTTCCGCGCCTGCAGGACGAAAAGCCGCAGTCGCTTTGCCAGTACAGCGGAAAAGTGGTTCTGGTGGTCAACACGGCCAGCTTCTGTGGCTTTACCGGCCAGTACAAGGGGCTGGAAGAGCTGTATGCCCGCTACAAGGACAAGGGGCTGGTGGTGCTGGGCTTCCCGTCCAACGACTTTGCCCAGGAAAAAGGCAGCAACAAGGAAATCGCCGACTTCTGCGAAAACACCTTCGGGGTGAAATTTCCCATGTTTGCCAAAAGCAGCGTGAAGGGCCCCGAAGCCTCGCCGCTGTACCAGCAACTGGCGCAGCTGTCGGGCACAGCGCCCCGCTGGAACTTCCACAAATACCTGCTGGGCCGCGACGGCAAGCTGGTGGACAACTACTCCAGCCTGACCGGGCCGGACAACAAGGGCCTGGTGCGTGCCATCGAACAGCAGCTCGCCCTGCCCACACCCCGGTGAGCGCAATGACTTCTTTACATTTCTTGAAAAAAAATACAGGCGCCCTCTGGAACTTCGCCGGAGCGGCCTCACTCTATCCATTGCGCAAGACGATTGCGCAGCGTACAGTTTTAATGTTGCGAAGCCTTTCGGGCCCCTGGGTTCCGACTGACCTCCTGGAGCGCTTCTCCTCCCTCCCTCTCTTATTCGTTTCGGGACGCTTCGCAACCTTTTTATTCCGTGCACCGGCCAGAGGGAGCCGGTCATGAAAATCGCCATCATCGGCTCCGGCATCTCCGGGCTCTCCGTCGCGCACCAGCTGCGCGGCCAGGCGGACATCACGCTGTTTGAGGCGGGCGACTACTTTGGCGGCCACACCCACACCGTCGATGTCACCCTGCCCGATGCGTCAGGCGCCCCGGTCACCCACGGCGTGGACACCGGCTTTCTGGTGTTCAACGAGCGCACCTACCCGCACCTGATCCGCCTGCTGGCCGAGTTGGGCGTGGAGACCGCCAAATCCGACATGTCGTTCTCGGTGCAGGTGCCGGGCGCCCTGAGCGGCCCTGGCGGCGGCCGCGCGCTGGAATGGAGCGGCACCAACCTCAACACCGTGTTTGCCCAGCGTTCCAACCTGGTCAACCCGCGTTTTCTGGGCATGCTGCGCGACCTGCTGCGCTTCAATAAGCTGTGCACGCGCATTGCCGAAAAGCAGGCCGAGGCCGCGCTGATGCAGCCCCTGGGAGACTTCTTGCGCGAGCACCGCTTTGGCGACGCCTTCCGCGACTGGTACTTCCTGCCCATGCTGGGCTGCATCTGGAGCTGCCCCACCGACCAGATGCTGAAGTTCCCCGTGGCCACCATGATCCGGTTCTGCCACAACCATGGCCTGATCCAGGTGAGCAACCGCCCGCAGTGGTGGACGGTGTCCGGCGGAGCGCGCCACTACGTGGACAAGATCGTGGCGGGCATTGCCGACAAGCGCCTGAACACCCCCGTGCGCCGCATCGAGCGCGATGCCGCCGGCGTGCGCGTGGTGACTGCAGGCCACAACACCGAGCACTTTGACAAGGTGGTGCTGGCCACCCATTCGGACCAGTCGCTCGCCCTGCTGGCCCAGCCCACGCCGCACGAGCGCGCGGTGCTGGGTTCCATTCGCTACCAGGCCAACCGCGCTGTCCTGCACACCGATACGTCCGTGCTGCCGGCGCGCCGCGCCGCCTGGGCCGCGTGGAACTACGAACGTGCGCCGCAACGCAGCCGCGAGTCGGCCCGCGTGTGCCTGCACTACCTCATCAACCAGCTGCAGCCCGTGCCCTTTGCGCAGCCCGTGGTGGTGTCGCTGAACCCGGTGCGCGACATAGCGCCCGAACACGTGATCGGCAGCTACGAATACGCCCACCCGGTGTTCGACATGGCCGCCATCCGCGCGCAGCAGCAGGTGGGCAAGCTGCAAGGGCAGCAGCACACCTGGTTCTGCGGCGCCTGGACGGGCTACGGCTTCCACGAAGACGGCCTCAAATCGGGCCTGGCCGTGGCCGAGCAATTGCTGGCAGCCCTGCCAGCCCCCCTGGCGGAGGCTGCGTGAGCCACGCGCCGGCCCCCACCGCAGCGCCCCTGATCGGCTTCGGCCAGGTGCGCCACACGCGGCTGCGGCCCCGGCGGCATGCGTTCGCCTACCCCACGTTTTTCCTGATGCTGCCGATGCGCAGCCTGCCCGACATGCGTGGTGAGCTGGCTGTGAACCGGCGTGGCGCCATCAGCTTCCATGACGTGGACCACGGCGACGGCCGCAGTGCTGCGCAGGGCGGGGCGCTGGCCTGGCTGGACGAGTTGCTGCGCACCGAAGGCATCACCGACGCCACGGGTGAGGTGTGGCTGCACTGCTACCCCCGTGTGCTGGGCTACACCTTCAAACCCGTGAGCTTCTGGTACTGCCACCGCGCGGACGGCCACCTACGCGCTATCGTGGTGGAAGTGAACAACACCTTTGGCGAGCGCCACTGCTACCTGCTGGATGCGCCGCAGTACGGCGTAGAACAGCAGGCACGCAAGGTATTCCACGTGTCGCCGTTCTGCGAGGTGAGCGGCGGTTACCGCTTTCGTTTCATGCGCACCGAGGCCGGTGCACAGGACGCAGGCCGCACCGTGGTGCGTATCGACCACGACGACGACACCGGCCCGCTCATCCAGACCAGCGTGAGCGGCACCCTGCAGGCCATCACCGCACAGACCCTGCGCCAGGCGCTCTGGGGCTACCCCGCCATGACGCTGGCCATCATTGCCCGCATCCACTGGCACGCGCTGCAGCTGTGGCTCAAGCGCGTGCGTTTCCATCGCAAGCCCGAGGCGCCTGCCTCCATCGTGACCCGTTGATCTCCATGTCGTTCCAGCCCCGCGAGACCGCCGCCATGAACTCCACCACCGCCACCCGCTCCGACCGCAACGCGCAGGCCCTGCCCGCAGGCACTCCGGCAGCCGCCCGCACCGCGCTCAGGCTGCTGCAGCGCCTGCAGCACGGCCACCTCACGGTGCAGTTGCCTGACGGCACCTTGCAGCACTTCGGGCATGGCGATGGCCCGTCGGCGGCGATCACGCTCAAGAACTGGAATGTCTGCAGCGCAGCGCTCAAGTCGGGCGACATCGGCTTTGCCGAGAGCTACATCGCGGGCGACTGGACCACCCCGCACCTGACCGATCTGCTCAAGCTCTTCATCGCCAACCGCCAGCAGGTGGAAGGCGTGATCTACGGCACCTGGGCCGGCCGGCTGCTGTACCGCATCAAGCACCTGCTCAACCGCAACACCCGCGCCAACAGCCAGAAGAACATCCACGCCCACTACGACCTGGGCAACGCGTTCTACGAACTCTGGCTGGACGACACGATGAACTACTCGTCCGCCTGGTTCGAAGGCGATGCAGGCGGCGACATGCGCGCTGCCCAGCACGCCAAGGTGCGGCGCGCGTTGCGCATGGCCGGTGTGCAGCCAAATTCCCGGGTGCTGGAGATCGGCTGTGGCTGGGGCGCGCTGGCCGAGATGGCGACCGTCGAATTCGGCGCCCACCTGACGGGCGTGACACTCTCCACCGAGCAGCTCGCCTTCGCGCAAAAGCGCATGGCGCAGCAAGGGGTGGCCGAGCACGCCGACCTGCGCCTGCAGGACTACCGCGACATCCAGGACGGCCCGTACGACGCCATCTGCTCCATCGAGATGGTCGAGGCCGTGGGCCGCGAATACTGGCCCACCTACTTCCAGTCGGTACACCGGCTGCTCAAGCCCGGTGGCAAGGCCTGCATCCAGAGCATCGTCATCGACGACAGCCTGTTTGAGCGCTACATCAGCTCCACGGATTTCATCCAGCAGTACATCTTCCCGGGTGGCTGCCTGCCGTGTCCGCGCGAGTTCCGCCGCGAAGCCGAGGCGGCAGGTCTGCGCGTGGTCGACGAGTTTGCGTTTGGCCAGGACTACGCCGAAACCCTCAAGCGGTGGCGCGAGCGCTTCCTCGCGCAGCGCACGCAGATCCTGCAGCTGGGGTTTGACGAGCGCTTCATGCACATCTGGGAGTTCTACCTGGCGTATTGCGAGGCTGCGTTTGCGATGAGCAACATCGACCTGGTGCAGTACACCCTGGCCAAGGACTGACAATTGCTATGAAAAATATAGCTGCTACCGCAATATTCACTAGCGCATTGATGGCTTTTGGCCCTCAAAACGCGCTGGCGCAGGTTGCAGAGGCCAGCGCAGCCGCCGCAGCCCCGTTGTCGGGGGCCCGCCTGGTGGGCCAGGGCGTGTTGCGGTTTCTGGGGTTTGAGATCTACCGTGCGCGGCTGTGGGTGCAGCCCGGTTTTGATGCCGACAACTACGCCGCCCACCCCCTGGCGCTGGAGCTGACTTACCACCGCGATTTTTCGGCCGAGGCCATTGCCAAGCGCTCCATCGAAGAGATGCGCCGCGTGGGCAGCTTCACGCCGCAGCAGGCCGCGCGCTGGCAGCAGGCACTGACCGCCGCGCTGCCGGATGTGAAGGCTGGCGACCGGCTGCTGGGCCTGTACCAGCCCGGCACGGGCGCCGTGTTCAAGATGGGCGGGCGTGTGGTGGGCGAAGTGCCTGACGCCGAGTTCTCGCGCCTGTTCTTCGGCATCTGGCTGTCGCCGCAGACCTCCGAACCCGGACTGCGGCAAGAGCTGATCGCGGCCACCCGCACTGCGGGACAAGGGCAGCAATGACCTCCACCACGCCCATGCGCGCCAGCCAAGGCCTGGCCTATGGGCTGCTGGGCCTGCCGCTGGCTTTTGTGGCGCTGCCGCTGTATGTGCTGTTGCCCAACCATTACGCCCGCGAGTTCGGCATGCCACTGGCCACGCTGGGCTCGGTGCTGCTGGCGGCGCGGCTGTTCGACGCGGTGTCGGACCCGCTGCTGGGGCGTCTGTCCGATTACCTGTTCGGCCGCTCGGTGCGCGCCGTGCTGGCGGTGGGCGCGGTGTCGGCCGTGGTGCTGGCACTGGGGCTGACCAGCCTGTTCTTTCCATGGGTGCGTGGGGCGGATGCACTGATTGCCTGGGCGCTGGTGGCACTGCTTATCACCTACACGGCCTATAGCCAGCTGGGCATTGCGCACCAGTCCTGGGGCGCACGGCTGGGCGGCGACGAGCTGCAGCGCGGCCGCATCGTGGCCTGGCGTGAGGGCGCCGCGCTGGTGGGCGTGGTGCTGGCTTCGGTGCTGCCCGCGCTGCTGGGCCTGCCGGTGATGCTCAGTGTGTTTGCCCTCACCCTGCTGCTCGGCTGGTGGGCGTGGACCAGAGCCCCACGCCCCGCAGACCATGCTGAGGCCATGGCGGGCGTGTACCGCCCGGCACAGCGCGCCAGCCTGTGGCGGCCCTGGGGACGGGCTGCCTTTCGCCGCCTGCTGGCCGTGTTCATGCTCAACGGCATCGCCAGTGCCATCCCGGCCACGCTGGTGCTGTTCTTCATTCAAGACCGCCTGCAGGCCCCGCCGGCGCAGGAGCCCATGTTCCTCGCAGCCTATTTTGTCTGTGCGGCGCTGTCCATCCCGCTGTGGCTGCGTGCCGTGGCGCGCTGGGGCCTGGCGCGCACCTGGCTTGCGGGCATGCTGCTGGCGATTGCCGTGTTTGTGTGGACGGCGTTTCTGGGTGCTGGTGATGTGTTGCCGTTCATGGTGGTCTGCGCTCTGTCGGGTGTGGCCCTGGGCACGGACCTGGCCCTGCCCAGCGCCCTGCTGACGGGCGTGATCGCAGCCGAGGGCGACAGCGGCCGGCACGAGGGCGCGTACTTCGGCTGGTGGAACTTTGCCACCAAGCTCAACCTGGCCCTGGCAGCAGGCCTGGCGCTGCCCCTGCTGGGCTGGCTGGGCTACACGCCGGGCACGCGCAGCGATGACGGCCTGCAGACACTGGGCCTGGCCTACGCCGTGCTGCCCTGCGCGCTCAAGCTGGCGGCAGCAGCAGCGCTGTACGTCCTTTTTCTGCGGCACCCACGCGGTGCGGCGATGGCTGGAACCTGACACCCATACCCCCAAGGCACAACCCATGATGCAAAGACGCCTCCTCCTCTCCGCCGCTATGGCTGCGCCCGTGGTGCTGTCCGGCTGCGCCAGCCAGAACCTGGATGGCTACGCCACCGAGAAACCGGTGCTGGACCTGGCCCAGTATTTCAACGGCAAGATCGACGCCTACGGCATCTTCCAGGACCGCAGCGGCCAGATCGTCAAACGCTTCACCGTGGTGATGGACTGCAGCTGGAAAGGCAACGAGGGCGTGCTGGATGAAGCCTTCACCTACTCCGACGGCACCACACAGCGCCGCATCTGGCGCCTGACCAAGCACGCGGACGGCCGTTACACCGGCACCGCCGACGATGTGGTGGGCACGGCCAACGGCCAGACGCGCGGCAACGCCTTCCGCTGGAACTACACGCTGGCCCTGCCGGTGGATGGCAAGGTCTACAACGTGGACCTGGACGACTGGATGTACCTCATCGACGACCGGGTGATGCTCAACCGCGCCACCATGACCAAGTTCGGCGTGCGCCTGGGCGAGATCACGCTGTCCTTCACCAAACGCGCACCATGAGCCTCAACCCTCCCTTGCGCGACTGGCAGGGCCGCCGTGCCTGGCTCATCGGGGCCAGCAGTGGCATTGGCCGGGCCACCGCAGCCGCGCTGCATGCGCGCGGTGCGCAGGTCATCGTGTCGGCGCGCAGCGGTGATGCACTGAACGCCTTTGTCGTGCAGCACCCCGGAAGCATGGCGCTGGCTTTTGACACTGCCGAACCGGCACAGGTGCAGGCCGCCGCAGCGCAGGTGCTCGCGGGAGGGGCGCCCGACCTGGTGTGCTACTGCGCGGGCTACTACCGCGACATGCGCGCCACCGACTTCGATCTGGCCGTGATGCTGCGCCATGAGCAGATCAACTACAACGGCGTGCTGCACGTGCTGGCCGCCGTGTTGCCCGCCATGCTGGCCACAGCGGAGGCTGGGCGCCCAGGCCACGTGAGCCTGATCAGCAGCGTGGCAGGCTTTCGCGGCCTGCCCAAGAGCCTGGCCTATGGGCCCACCAAGGCGGCCCTCATCAACCTGGCCGAGGCGCTGTACTTGGACCTGCACGACCTGGGCATGGGCGTGAGCGTGATCAACCCTGGTTTTGTGGCCACGCCACTCACGGCGGGCAACGACTTCACCATGCCGGCCCTCATCTCACCCGAAGCAGCAGCGGCGGCCATCGTGCAGGGCTGGGAGCGGGGGCATTTCGACATCCACTTCCCCAAGCGTTTCACACGCGTGATGAAGCTGCTGCGGCTGTTGCCGTACCGTTGGTACTTCCCCGCCGTTCGCCGCTTCACAGGCCTTTGACTTTTGCGATGCAGCCCCCGAACACATCCCCGTCCACCGAAGAAGCCGTCACGCGCGTTGTCGCATTCTTTGAAAACCTCTCGCCTGCCGACATAGCGGCCATTGGCCATTTCTACGCACCACAGGCGCGCTTCAAGGACCCCTTCAACGAGGTGCAGGGCGTGCCTGCCATCCAGGCCATTTTTGCCCACATGTTCGAGGCGCTGGAGCAGCCGCGTTTTGTGGTCACCGGCCGGGTGGTGCAGGGCACGCAGTGCTTCTTGACCTGGGACTTCCTGTTCGCGTTCAAGGACTTTCACAAGGGCGTGACGCAGACGGTGCGTGGTGCCTCGCACCTGGTGCTGGACGAACAGGGTCTGGTGACGCTGCACCGCGACTACTGGGATGCGGCCGAAGAGCTGTACGAAAAGCTGCCCGTGGTGGGCGCACTGATGCGCTGGCTCAAAAAGCGCGCCAACAGCTAGGGATCCGCTGCACGCATCGAGCGGTAAGTGGGCGCTGTGGATCGGAATGGTCTGCTAGGCGCAAAACGCAGCACCAGCTGTCGCTATTGCGAAGTGTTGCAACACCGCAGGCTGCCCGAGACCGCAGATGCTCGCGGCGCGGCGATTCGTGCACAGGGTCCCCGGGGCCTGCTCACCCTCTTCACCCCACTGCCCGGATGCGCAAATGCCCGGGCAAGGGCACTGCGCGTTGCAACACGCCTTCGGCCAGCCACAGCGCACTGTTCCACGCCCGTTGCGCCACATAGGGCAGAGGCAGCTGCTGGTAGTCGTCGTTGAAGACCTCGAAGCTGTAATCGCCCTGGTAGCCCATGCCGTCCAGCGTGCGTACCAGTTCGGCCAGCGCCTTGCTGTGCACGCCTTCGCCAGGGAACACGCGAAAGTGCCGTGCGGTCTCGATGCGCTCTTGCACTGTGCGCGTTTCCTGCCACATGAAGTCGGACAGCTGTACGAGGTAGATCTTGGCGGGGTCCACGTCCTCCAGCGCCGCGAGCGGCGTGCTGGTGGCGAACTGGTGGTACGAATCAATGGCCAGCCCGAGGTTGGGGCAATCGGCCTGTTCCACGGCGGCCCAGGCCTGGTGCACCTCGTTGATGTGGCGGCCCCAGGAGAGGCCCTCAAACGCCACGCGGATGCCATGGGGCAGCGCCAGCAGGGCCAGCTTGCGCAGGTCGCGCGCAATCGCATCGGCGTCAGACGTGGCGTGCGAAGACGTGGAGCTGCATGCCAGCAGCACGGGCGCGCCCAGGTCGCGCGCCATCAGGATCATCTGCTTGGCGATGTCCACCTTGTAGCTGTGCAGATGGCCCGACAAGCCTTCAAAATCGCGCAGCACCTGGAAGCCCGTCACCCGCAGGCCGCTGCTGCGCACGGCGTGCACGGCGGCCTCGATGCCTTCGGGGTGGCCCACGATGTCGCGTGCGGCCAGCATGATCTGGCCAAATCCGGCGGCCTTGACGGCGGCGAGCTTGGCCTCCAGCGGGCCGGCCAGGCTGATGGTGTCCATGCCAAAGTCGGCGACGTTGCGTTGCATGGTGGATGTGCGCATGGGGCAGTCTCCAGGCTCAGCGTGCGTCCAGCACCAGTTCGAAGCTGGGTGCGCCGGCATCTGCGCGGGTGAGGGCGCCGCGCGTGCCCGTGTGCACGCCGGTGGGGGACTCGACGAAGTCCACGCCGCGCTCGCGCAGCGCTTGCACCGTGGCCAGCACGTCGGGGGCGCCAAAGGCCACGCGTTGCAGCAACTCTTCGGGGTCGGCTTCCAGCGCATCGACCAGCGGTTCGATGAGCTGCCAGTGCAGCGTGCCACAGGGGCTGGCCAGGATGCGGCCGTGGGTGAGTACGCCAAACGACTGGTCCGGTGCCAGCTCGGCGAAGCCAAACAGTTCCCTGTAGAAGTGGATCCAGTCATCCCCACGGCCCAGGCCGATGTACTGCACCACGCCAAACAGGTGCAGGCCCTGCAGCGCGGGCGGGCGCTGGTTGACGGTGGGGATGGGCACAAAGTCCACGTCGTAGATGGAGAACTCCTTCCAGCGGTCGACAAAGTAGATGCGGCTGGCACCCACCCCGTGGATGGCGGGGATGTTCAGCTCCATCACCTCGACCTCGGTGTGCACGGCCCAGGCGCCCAGTTCCAGCACCCGGCGGTAGGCCGCGGCCGCATTGCCCACGCGAAAAGCAATGGCGGCGAGCACCGGCGCTTCGGTGAGCGCGGGCGGGGCGTGCACGCCGGTGAGCTCGTTGTCCTGGTGGGCGTTGACGATGATGTTCATGTCGCCCTGGCGGTACAGCAGCACCTCGCGCGAGCGGTGGCGTGCCACAGGCTGAAAGCCCATGCGCTCCAGCGCCTGGCCCAGGGCCTGCGGACGGCTGGTGGCGTATTCGATGAACTCCACGCCCTGCAAGCCCAGGGGGTTGGGCAGTTCGCCCAGAGTTTCGCGGGCGGCCATCATCGGGGTGCTCATGGTGTCGGCTCCTTGGGGGTTGCAGCGGGCAGCGGCATCAGCGCGTGCTGACCAGGCGGCGGAAATGCGCATCCATGCGCGCCGCGTCGGGCGCCTCGCCGGTGAACAGTTCGAACGCGCCCACGGCCTGGCCCACAGCCATGCCACCGCCGTCGGATACCCGGCAGCCCAGCGCGCGTGCGGCCTGCACCAGGGCAGTGTCGAGCGGGAAATACACCACTTCGGACACCCACATCGGGGGCCGCAGCAGGGCCACATCGAGTGGCAGGCCGGGCAGTTTGTCCATGCCCGTGGGCGTGGCGTGGATCAGGCCTGTGGCCTGCGCCATGGCCGATTGGATGTCGGAGGCTTCGGCCCGGGCGCCGTACAGCGCATTCACATCGGCTGCCAGTTGAGCCGCACGCTCGGGCTGCGCATCGACGATGCTCAGGTGCTCAGCGCCCAGCCGTAGCACGGCGTGTGCAATCGCAGCGCCTGCACCGCCCGCGCCGAGCAGCACCACGCGGCGCAGGTCGGCGCCAGGCAGTGCGCGGGTAAAGCCCCAAGCCCAGCCCGATCCGTCGGTGTTGTGGCCCACGAGTTTTCCGCCCTGGATGACCACGGTGTTCACGGCGCCCATGGCGCGCGCTTCTTCGGACAGGCTGTCGAGGTGCGGAATCACCGCCTGCTTGCAGGGGTAGGTCACGTTGCAGCCCGCGTAGCCCATGATGCGCGCCGCCGACAACAGCGTGGGCAGATGCTCCGCCGAGGAAGCAGAGCGGTCAAGGTCGATGAGCTGGTAGTGCAGGCGCATGCCGTGATGGCGCGCTTCTTCTTCGTGCAGCGCGGGCGACAGCGATTTCTGGATACCGGCACCGATCAGTCCGATCAGCACCTTGCGGGGGCTTGTGGATGGCATGGCGGACGTGGGTGTGGTGACCGGGGGATCAAGCAGCTGGATGCTCATGGGGCGGGCGGGATACGGGGTGAATGCACGGCCGGGCGTGGCGGGGCCACTGGCAACCGTGCAGGGAGAGCAGCGTGGGGCTTACTTGCCGCCGCGCAGCTTGGCCAGCGTGGCGTAGACCTCTTTCACCGTCTCTGCGCCCACTTTTTCGCTGTGCTTTTCGACCACGGGTTTCACCTTGGCGCGCAGCTTGTCCAGCTCGGCAGGCGAGAACTCGGACACCTGCATGCCGGTCTTCTTGAGGTCTTCCAGCGCCACATTGGCCTGCACTCGCGACACACCGCGCTGGAAGGTGGTGGCTTCGGCCATGGCGTCGGTAAGCGCCTTCTGGTCAGCAGGGTTCAGGCTGTCCCAGAACTTCTTGCTCACGATCACGGCCTGGGGGTTGTACATGTGGCGCGTCACGGTCAGGTACTTCTGCACCTCCGCAAACTTGGACGACAGGATGGTGGAAAACGGGTTCTCCTGGCCGTCCACGGCCTTCTGCTCCATGGCCGTGTACAGCTCAGGGAAGGGCATCGGCACGGCATTGGCGCCCAGCGCGTTGAACATGTCGATGTAGATGGGCGACTGGATCACGCGGATCTTGAGGCCTGCAATGTCTTCAGCCTTGGTGATGGGGCGCTTGCTGTTGGTGAGGTTGCGAAAGCCCAGCTCCCAATAACCCAGGCCCACCAGGTTCTTGGCCTGCAGCTTGTCGAGCAGCTTCTTGCCGAAGGGACCATCCGTCACGGCATCGGCCTCTTGGGGCGTAGCGAACAGGAAGGGGAAGTCGTAGATGCCGAATTCCTTGGCCTGGGCCGACAGAATGCCCGCGTTGAGCACCGTCATCTCCACCGTGCCACCTTGCAGCGCCGACACGGTCTGCAGGTCGCCGCCCAGCGTGCCGCCGGGGAAGAGCTTGACGGCAATGCGGCCGTTGGTCTTGGCCGCCACCAGGTCGGCAAACTTCTGCGCGCCCTGGGCCTGCGGGTGGTCCTTCTGGTTCTGGAAGGCGAACTTGATGGTGCGCTCCTGCGCGTGCGCAGCGGGCAGCAGCGATGCGGCGACGAGGGCCGTGGCGAGCAGGGTCTTGAGCAGCTTCATGGGATGGTCTCCTTGGTTTTTGGGCAGGCAGAAACGGTAGGCGCGAGAGGGAGGGTCAGCCCCCCAGCAGGCGCAAGGGCACGAGAACGATGGACGGGAACAGAACCAGCAGGAACATAACGATGAACTGCGCCACCATGAACGGCATGACACCCCGGGTGACCTGCGACATGGAAATGCGGCCCACCCCGGCCACCACATTGAGCACGGTGCCCACCGGTGGTGTGATGAGGCCAATGGCGTTGTTGATGATGAACAGCACGCCGAAGTACACCGGGTCAATGCCCGCGGCCTTCACCACCGGCATCAGCACGGGCGTGAGGATGAGGATGGTCGGCGTCATGTCCATCGCGGTGCCCACCACCATGACCAGCACCATGATGGCGATCAGCAGCAGCGTCTGGTTGCCCATGAAAGGCTCCAGCATGCCGATGACAGCGGACGGAAGATCGGCCACGGTGATGAGCCAGGCCGACACCATGGCAGCTGCGACCAGGAACATGACCACGGCACTGGTGCGTGCGGAGGTCTGGAAGATATCCACCAACTGGCGCAAGGTCAGCTCGCGGTACACGACCATCGCGACAAACAACGAGTACACGGCGGCCACCACAGCAGCCTCGGTGGGTGTGAACACCCCCATCCGCAGACCCACCAGGATGATGATGGGCAGGCCCAGGGCCCACACGGCTTCGCGCAGCGCCAGCAGCAGCTCGGCGCGCGTTGCGCGCTTTGGCGGCGCCACGTTCTCGCGCCGCACCAGCCACCACCACGTCACAGCCAGCGAGAGCCCCAGCAGCACGCCAGGAACAATGCCCGCCAGGAACAGCTTGCTGATGGACACGTTGGCGGCCACGCCAAAGATCACAAAGCCGATCGAGGGCGGTATCACTGGCGCGATGATCCCGGCGGAGGCAATCAAGCCCGCCGAACGCTCCTTGTTGTGCCCCGCAGCCACCATCATGGGCAGCAGCAGCGACGCCAAGGCCGCCGCGTCCGCCACGGCCGAGCCCGACACTGCCGCCAGGATCACGGCCGCCATGATGGCCACGTAGCCCAGGCCACCGGGGACATGGCCTACCACGGTGAGCGCCAGCTTCACGATGCGCTTGGACAGCCCGCCCACATTCATGATCTCGCCCGCCAGCATGAAGAACGGCACGGCCAGCAGCGGGAAGCTGTCCGCGCCGTTGATCACGTTCTGTGCCAGGATCTGCGCGTCGAACAGGTCGAGATGCCACATCAGCGCCACACCGCAGATCAGCAGCGCGTAAGCGATGGGGACACCGATCGCCATGGCAAGCAGCAGGGAGCCCAGGAAGATGGTGACGGTCATGGTGCGCGTTCCAGTGCAAAAGAGGGATCAGTGGCGTGTGCCCGCCGAGGGAGGGGTGGCACTGGCGTCTTCCGTGCGGTGTTGCAGTGCCGCGAGTTCTTCGCTTTCCTGCACCATGACCAGCTCATGCTCGCCCAACGGCACAAAGAGCGTGCGCAGCAGATCGCGGACCAGAATGGCAATGGCTGATGCGCCCATGAGCACACCGCTGGCATAGAAGATGCCCACGGACGCTCCGGTCACCGGCGCTTCGGTGTCGGCATTGATCAGCATCTGGGCCCAGCTGCCTTTGAGCAGCAGCCAGGAGACATACAGCATCGAGATCTGTGCGAGAACCAGGCAGACCTTCTTGCCCACAGCGGGCAGGCGGGACACCAAGACATCGGTGCCCAGGTGCCCATGCTCTCGCAAAGCCACCACGGCCCCCATGAAGGTCAGCCACACAAACAGCCATCGCGACAGCTCTTCGGACACCGTGATGCCCGAGTTCACCGTGTAGCGCAGCACCACGTTGCCAAACACCAGCACCACCATGATGGCCAGACACAGGCCGGAAAGCATGTCGAGTGCGCGGGTGTATCGCCCGAGCCAGCGGTCGGCCAGTGCAAGCATGGTGTCTCCAGTCGTTATCAGTTAGTGGATTTAATTTTGTACGAACTGGTTAGTATTTGATCTAGGTGCAAACCCTGCTCGCGAACAGCGGTAGGGCAGCACCGGGTGGCGCGGGGTGGGACCGCGACGGGTGGGTCAACCACGCCCGGCGAAGAGCGTCCTCCAGCTCATGGCCCTGAAGAACAGCGGGGTGCCATGCGCGAGGCGCGCCGGGGGGATTCGATTCAGGGCCGCAGAAAGCGCACGATCATTTCAATGATCGATTCACGGCGCTGCGCCGTGGCGGCAGGTGTATCCAACGAGCGCTTGAAGATCGCGCCAAAGGTGTGGCGGTTGGCCACGTTGAAAAAGCACAGCGCCGAGATCGACATGTGCAGATCGACAGGGTCCACATCCGGACGAAAAACCCCCGCTGCCACGCCGCGCTGGTACACATCGCGCACGGCATGGATGACCGGGATATTCAGTTCCTGGATGGTGGTGGACTGGGTGATGTACTCGCCCCGATGCATGTTCTCGTTCATGACCAGGCGGATGAAGTCGGGATTGGCGAGCTGGTAGTCCACCGTGAAACCGACCAGGGTGCGCAGGGCCTGCTCGGGCGCCAGGTCTTCGAGGTGCAGCTCGGACTCAATGCGCCGGATGCGGCGGTAGGCGTCTTCCAGCACCGCCACATACAGACCTTCCTTGCTACCAAAGTAGTAGTAGATCATGCGCTTGCTGGTGCTGGTCAGTGCCGCGATCTCGTCGATACGTGCCCCGGCCAGGCCCTTGTCGGCAAACTCGGCCGTGGCCACCTGCAGGATGTTGGCCATGGTGCGGTCTGGGTCGTTCACGCGCACCCGGTCGGCGCCCGGCGTGGCAGCGGCCTCGCGCGCGGCGCGCTGGCGGGTCGCCCTGGTACCAGCGGTGGGGGGTGGGTTTTGAACCATTTCGTTCATATGCCCGGGAGCATACGGCAAGCAGGGGACCAGACTGCACAAAGACCCGCGGCACTCTGCGGGAGGACGGACTCGCCGGAGCCTTTCAGCAGCCGAGCGACGGGGTCAGGCAGGCTTGGTGTCCGCGAAACTCGGGCGCTGCATCAGCTTGTCGAGCAGCTTGCCCAGGTTGGGGTACTCGCTGCGCCAGGCGATCTCGGGAAAGCGGAACTCCAGCCAACCCAGGGCGCAACCCACGGCGATGTCCGACAGGCTCAGGTGGATGCCGCTGCAATAGGGCTTGTCGCCCAGACCCTGGCTCATGGACTTGAGGCCATCGTTCACCTTGAGCAGTTGGCGGTCGATCCAGGCCTGGCTGCGTTCGCTGTCCTTGCGGTGCACCCAGGTGGCTTCCAGGCGGGCCAGGATGCCGGCATCCATAACGCCGTCGGCCAGGGCCTCCCAGGTTTTGACTTCGGCGCGCTCGCGGCCCTGGGAAGGGATGAGCTTGCCCACGGGCGACAGGGTGTCGAGATATTCGACGATGACACGCGAATCAAACACAGCCTCGCCGCCTTCCATCACCAGACAGGGTACCTTGCCCAGGGGGTTGGATGCGGAGATATGGGTGTCGTCTGCCCAGACGTTTTCTTGCACGAACTGGTAGTCGAGCTTTTTCTCAGCCATCACGATACGTACCTTGCGCACGTAGGGGCTGGCGGTGGCTCCGATCAATTTCATGGTGTGTCTTCCAGTGCGCGGGGAATGCTGAACAATTCGGGTTTGATTCTATCGACAGCGACCCGGCATGAGGCCGACTGATGCGCCGCCCCCACAAACCCCGCCGACCGGCCCCGCCTACAAT
>NZ_JBWKYJ010000073.1:0-23854 GCF_059423685.1 Acidovorax sp. GW460-11-11-14-LB4
CTCCCCACCCCGGCGCAGCCTCCGCGCCACAGCCCCCTGCGACTGATGCGGTGGCGCCTCCTGTCACCCATTACGAAAACTTCCCGGTCGCATCCCTGCTGTGCCCGCCCCACCTGCGCCAGCCGATTGCCGCCATCTACGGCTTTGCGCGCACGGCCGACGACATTGCCGACGAAGGCGATGCCCTGCCCGCCGCCCGGCTGGCGGACCTGGCTGCCTACCTGGCCGATCTGCGCGCGATTGCCCAGGGCCAGGCGCCCTCGCCCCGCTGGGCCAGCGTGTTTTTGCCGCTGCAAGGCGTGTTGCGCAGCCACCAGCTGCCCATGCCGCTGCTGGAAGACCTGCTGAGTGCCTTTGCCCAGGACGTCGAAAAAACCCGTGACGGTGAGGGCTACGCCGACCGCGACGAGCTGCTGGACTATTGCCGCCGCTCGGCCAACCCCGTGGGCCGGCTGCTGCTGCACCTGTATGGAGTGCACGACGCCGAGGCGCTGCGCCAGAGCGACGCCATCTGCACGGCGCTGCAGCTCATCAACTTCTGGCAGGACCTGTCCGTGGACATTCCCCGGGGCCGCCACTACCTGCCGCGCTCCGACTGCGTAGCGTATGGCGCCTGCCAGTCCGAGCTGCTGGCGCTGCAAAGCACCCGCGAGAACGCCCGCCTGATCGCCGACTGCGCCCACTGGGCGCGCACCACCATGCGAAGCGGCGCCCCCTTGGTGCACCGCCTGCCCGGCCGCGCCGGCTGGGAGCTGCGGCTGGTGGTGCAAGGCGGCCTGCGCATCCTCGACAAGGTCGAGGCCCTCAAAGGGGGCAGTCTGCACACCCGGCCCAAGCTCCGTGGATGGGACTGGTGCGTGATGCTGGGCCGCGCGCTGGTGATGTAAGAAAGATTCATGGGCCACAAGGCGGGCTCACACACTGGCCTACCAACGCAGCACCCAGTGCCCAAACGGCCTGTAGCGCATGATTCATAGGCACCAATTGCTACTTAATTAATAGCAAATTATTGGGGTGCCTCTCGCCCTTGACCCGGCAGGGGCAGGGATTGCGAGCATGCCCCTGCCACTGCACCCGGTTAGCCTCGCGGCCACCGTGGCAGGGCGGCGGCCAACACCCCACCCTGCCGGCCCGTGCCCGCGCGCCACAAGCGCTGGGGCACTTCTTTTGAGCCAGGGTCACCCCCATCATGTCCGTCAGCGTTTTCGACCTCTTCAAGATCGGCATCGGGCCGTCCAGCTCCCACACCGTGGGGCCCATGATTGCGGCCCGGCAATTTGCTTGCCATGTGCGCGACACCGTCGGCCTGGCGGCGGTGCACCAGGTGAGCGTGGAGCTGTTCGGCTCCCTCTCGGCCACCGGCGTAGGCCACGGCACCGACCGCGCCGTGCTGCTCGGTCTGGCCGGGCACGAGCCAGACCACATCGACCCCGACCAGATCGCCCCCGCCATCGCACAGATTCGACAGAGCGGCACGCTGGCGTTGCTGGGCGAGCATGCCGTGCCGTTTGTCGAAAAGGACCACCTGCTGTTTCGCCGCAAAAGCCTGCCGCTGCACCCCAACGGCATGGCGTTCCATGCGCTGGATGCGCAGGGCAACGACATCGCCATGCGTGAGTACTACTCGGTGGGCGGCGGCTTTGTGGTCGATGCAGCAGGCCAGCGCGTGCTCAACACGCCCGCCAGCGCTGGCGCCGATATAGCAGGCCATGGCCAGGGCCTGCCACACCCGTTCCGCACCGGGGCCGAGCTGCTGGCGCAGTGCCGCGCCACCGGCCTGAGCGTGGCCCAGCTCATGGCCGCCAACGAACAGCACTGGCGCAGCCCGGCCGAGGTGCGGAGCCAGCTGCTGACCATCTGGCAGACCATGGCGGGCGCCGTGCAGCGCGGCTGCGCCAGCACCGGTACGCTGCCCGGCCCCATGCATGTGCGCCGGCGTGCGGCCGAGCTGCACAAGAACCTGAGCCGCTCGCCCGAGGCCGCCCTGCGCGACCCGCTCTCCATGCTGGACTGGGTGAACCTGTACGCCATGGCCGTGAACGAAGAAAACGCCGCCGGCGGCCGCGTGGTGACGGCGCCCACCAACGGTGCGGCAGGCGTGATCCCGGCCGTGCTGCACTACTACGTCAACTTTCTGCAGGGCCCCATCCCGGCCAACAACGACGGCATTGCCACCTTTTTGCTCACCGCAGGTGCCATCGGCATCATCTACAAGGAAAACGCATCGCTTTCCGGCGCCGAGGTGGGCTGCCAGGGCGAAGTGGGCGTGGCCTGCTCCATGGCCGCTGGCGCGCTGGCCGCCGTGATGGGCGGCACGCCCGAGCAGGTGGAGAACGCGGCCGAGATCGGCATGGAACACAACCTGGGCATGACCTGCGACCCCGTGGGCGGTCTGGTGCAGATCCCCTGCATCGAGCGCAACGCCATGGGCGCGATCAAGTCCATCAACGCCGCCCGCATGGCGCTGCGCGGCGACGGGCAGCACGTGGTCTCGCTCGACAAGGTCATCAAGACCATGATGCAGACCGGCGCGGACATGAAGGTCAAGTACAAGGAAACATCGCGCGGCGGGCTGGCGGTGAATGTGGTCGAATGCTGACCCCCGCCGCCCTGATGCCTTGCAGTGCCAACGCCTGAACGCTATTCATTAGATAGCATTCAGACCATATTGCACTAGCGCCTGCTCCCCAAAAGGCTTCAAACCCTGCCACCCCGCTTGCCGGGGTGCGCCATGGGACAATCTCGCCCCATGACACCGCAGCAGTACGTACAGCAAAAAGCCGTGGCCTCGGGCAGCAGCTTCTATTACGCCTTTCTCTTTCTGCCTGCCCCGCGCCGCGCGGCGATCACGGCGTTCTATGCGTTTTGCCGCGAAGTGGACGATGTGGTCGATGAAGTGAGCGACCCTGGCGTGGCCCGCACCAAGCTGGCCTGGTGGCAGGCCGAAGTGTCCAAGGCCTACGCGGGCCAGCCCACGCACCCCGTGATGCTGGCGCTGATGCCACTGGCGGCCGACTACGGCATCGAACAGCGCCACCTGCAGGCCGTGATCGACGGCTGCCAGATGGACCTGGAGCAGACGCGCTACCTCGACTTTGCAGGCCTGCAGGGCTACTGCCACCTGGTGGCGGGCGTCGTGGGCGAAGTCGCAGCGCGCATCTTCGGCCAGACCGACCCGCGCACCACCGAATACGCCCACCGGCTGGGCCTGGCGTTCCAGCTCACCAACATCATCCGCGACGTGGGCGAAGACGCCATGCTGGGCCGTATTTACCTGCCCGTCAGCGAGCTGCAGCAGTTCGACGTGAAGGCGCATGAGATCTTGAAGCGCCAGTACTCCGACCGGTTCACCGCACTCATGCGTTTTCAGGCCGAGCGCGCGCACCGGCTGTACGACGAGGCCTTTGCCCTGCTGCCCGACGCGGACCGCCGCACCCAAAAGCCCGGCCTGATGATGGCCAGCATCTACCGCACCCTGCTGCGCGAGATCGAGCACGAAAACTTCCAGGTGCTGCACCAGCGCATCCGCCTCACGCCGCTGCGCAAGTTCTGGCTGGCCTGGAAGATGCAAGCCCTGGGCAGGATGTAGCCCGGCGTGGCACCGCAGAAAGTCGCTGTCATCGGGGCTGGCTGGGCCGGCATGGCTGCAGCCATCGCTCACCGGCAGGCCGGCCGCCAGGTCACCGTGTTCGAGGCCGCGCGCACGGTGGGCGGCCGCGCCCGCGCCGTGCCGGGCGTGCTGCCCGATGGCACAGTGGCCACGCTGGACAACGGCCAGCACATCCTGATCGGTGCGTACACCGAGAGCCTGCGCCTGATGCGCCTGGTGGGCATGGACCCTGCCACCGCGCTGCTGCGCCTGCCGCTGACCCTGCAGTTTCCCGATGGCCAGGGCCTGCAACTGCCCGACCTGCCCCCGCCGCTGGATGCGCTGCTGGGCATCGCGCGCGCCAAAGGCTGGGGCTGGCAAGACAAGATCGCTCTGCTGCGCACGGCCACGGCCTGGCAGCTGCGCGGCTTTCGCTGCGCGCCCCACACCTCGGTGGCAGACCTGTGTGCCCCGCTCACGCCCCGGCTGATGGCCGAGTTCATCGACCCGCTGTGCGTGTCGGCACTCAACACCCCCGCACGCGAGGCCAGCGGCCAGGTGTTTTTGCGGGTGCTGCAGGACAGCCTGTTCAGCGGACGCGGCGGCTCCAACCTGTTGCTGCCCCGTACCGACCTGGGCGCGCTGTTCCCCGAGGCTGCGGTGCGCTGGCTGGTGCAGCAAGGCGGCCAGGTGGTCACCGGCCAACGCATCCAGCGGCTTGTGCCCCTGCCCAGCGGGCGCTGGCAATTGGTGGGGGCTGTGGGCGCCGTCGGTACAGCGCAGGGCGCCGAAGCAGCCGACTCCTTTGACCACATCACCCTGGCATGCCCCTCGTGGGAGGCCGCGCGCCTGGTCGATGGCCTTGCCAGCACGGCGGGCCTGGCCGCTGCCGCCCGCTGGAGCGCCACCGCCAGTGCCTTGCGGTTTGAGGCCATCACCACCGTTTACGCCCATGCTAGCGGCGCACAACTCCCCCTGCCCATGCTGGCGCTGCGCAACACGGTAGAGCACCCGGCGCAGTTCGTGTTCGACCGGGGCCAGCTCGACGGCCAGCAGGGGTTGCTGGCCTTTGTGGTGAGCGCCAGCGATGGCGACCGGGCTCTCATCGAGCAACAGGTGCTGCAGCAAGCCGCTGCACAGCTGGGCCTGCCGGGCCTGCGCCCTGTGCAGACCGTGGTCGAAAAGCGCGCCACGTTTGCATGCACCCCCGGCCTGCAGCGGCCCGCCATGCAGGTGCTGCCGGGGCTGACGGCCTGCGGCGACTATGTGGAGGGCCCCTACCCGGCGACGCTGGAAGGCGCGGTGCTCAACGGCACCGCCGTGGCGGCCTGCGCAGCAGCGGGCTGACACAACACCACCCGGGCCAGCAGGCAACCCCCGGGTAACTACCAAGCCCGCTGACAGCATTCCGAAAGCACGACCCAGGCACCATCGCGCCACTCGCATACCGCATGCGCCTTGTTCGCCTTTGGGCGCGCTGGCCTTTCGGCCTTTTGTTTTGACGGAGACACCCCCATGCTTTCACACGAACACCCCGCCCTCTGGTCCCCCACCCGCCGCCATCTGCTGGGAGCCAGCAGCGCACTGGCCCTGGGCGGCCTGCTGCCCGCTGGTGCATCGGCCCAGGCGGCCTGGCCCTCCAAGTCGGTGCGGTTTGTGGTGCCGTTCGCTCCGGGCGGCAGCTCGGAGATCGTGGCCCGCTCCACCGCTGCCGAGCTGGGCAAGACGCTGGGCCAGAGCGTGTATGTGGACAACAAGCCCGGTGCCGCCGGCAACATCGCCATGGGTGAAGTGGCACGCTCCGACGACCAGCACACGCTGATCCTGGGCCACATCGGCACGCTGGCCGTCAACCCCTTCATCTTCGACAAGCTGCCCTACGACGCCAACAAGGACTTCAAGCCCGTGAGCCTGCTGGCCAAGGTGCCCAGCCTGTACGTGGTGCACCCCGACGTGCCCGCCAAGAATCTCAAGGAGTTCATCGCCTACGCCAAGAAGAACCCGGCCAAGCTCAGCTATGGCTCGGCGGGCAACGGCAGCGCGGGCCACCTGGCGTTTGAATACCTCAAGATGACCGCCGAGATCTTCATGCTGCACGTGCCCTACCGAGGCACCGGCCCCATGATGACCGACCTGCTCTCGGGCCGCCTTGATGCCGCTGCCGTGGGTGCTGCCGCCCTGCTGCCGTTCATCAAGGCCGGCAAGGTGCGCTGCATCGCCACCGGCTCGGCCAAGCGCCTGCCCCAGCTGCCTGACGTGGCCACGGTGGCCGAACAGGGGTTCCCGGGCTTTGAGATGACGCAGTGGTACGGCATGCTGGCGCCCGCCAACCTGGCCCCGGCCAACCTCGACAAGCTGGCGGCCGAGACCGCCAAGGCAGTCAAGGCCCCCGGCTCGCTGGAGCGCCTGAACGCGGACGCGGCCGAGGCCATTGGCGGCACACCAGCGCAGTTTGCGCAGTTCATCGCGTCCGAACAAGAGCGCTGGAAGAAGGTGCTGCTGCGCGCGAAGGTGAAGCCAGACTAACCCCCTGAGCCGCTTCGCGTCTTCCCCCTTTCTCTCGCCCCGCTGCGCGGGTCGGGATGGGGGACGCAGCCAGTGCGGCGGGGCGGCCCTTGCACGGCTGCCTGGCCTGGGCAGTGCGTGCTCGCAAGCTGACTGCTGGCGCTTGCGCGCCCTCGCCGCTCCGCGTTGAATGGTTCAATGCTGAAGGCAAGCCCTGCGTCATCCGCACAAACGGTAGCATCCCTCCATGCGCATCCTTCTGGCCGAAGACGACCACAACCTGGGCACCTGGCTCAGCCGTGCGCTGGAGCATGCGGGCATCCAGGTCGAATGGGTGAACGACGGCCGCCTGGCTGACCGCGCGCTGCAGCAGCACGACAACTACGACGCACTGGTGCTGGACCTGGGTCTGCCCGGGCTGGACGGGCAGGCGGTGCTGCAACGCTTGCGCGACCGCGACCAGCGCCTGCCCGCGTTGATCCTGACGGCACGTGATTCGCTGGACGAGCGCGTGCGCTCGCTCAACGCGGGGGCGGACGATTTTCTGGCCAAGCCCTTTGAGCTGGCCGAGCTGGAGGCTCGCCTGCACGCCCTGGTGCGCCGCGCGCGTGGCAACGAGCACCAGCGCCAGGCCTGCGGTGCGCTGGTGTACGACAGCGCCCGCAAGCAGTTCACCCTGCGCGGCGAGCCCCTGGCCCTGTCCCCGCGCGAACATGCCGTGCTGCGCGTGCTGGTGCAGCGCAGCGGCGAGCCGTTTTCCAAGCAACAGATCCTGGACCGCGTGTTCACCGACGATGACGATGTGCACCCCGAAGCCGTCGAGGTGTTTGTGCACCGCCTGCGCAAGCGGCTGGATGGCAGTGGTGTGCGCATCACCACGCTGCGCGGCCTGGGCTATGCGCTGGAGGCGGACTGACCGATGGGCCTGACCGCACGCCTGCGCCGCGCCAGCCTGTGGCGGCTGCTGGCCATGCTGCTGCTGCCGCTGCTGGCCCTGGTGACGGGCGTGGAGCTGTGGATGACCCGGCACGATGCGCTGGAGGCCGCCAACGCGGCCTACGACCGCTCGCTGCTCGGCGCGCTCAAGTCCATCGACGCCAACATCTCGACCGCCTCGGGCGGCCTGTCGGCCGAGTTGCCGTACAGCATGCTGGAATTCTTTGAACTCACGGCCAGCGGCAATGTGTACTTTCGCGTGGCGTCGTCCGACGGGCTGGTGGAGTTGGGCAATGCCGACCTGCCCCTTCCTGCTGGCGCGCTGGAGCCCGGCGTACCGCGTTTTTATGACGCCACCTACTTTGGAGAGTCCGTGCGGCTGGCCGCCTACCGCCGCGCGCTGGACCGTGCAGAGCCGGCATCCACCGTGCTGGTGCAGGTGGCCGAAAGCACGCGGTCGCGCCAGGACTTCACAGCCCGCTTTGTGCGCCGCGCAGTGCAGCGCGATGCGCTGGTGCTGGCCCTGATGGTGCTGGGCACTGCGGCACTGCTGGCCGTGGCGCTGCGCCCGCTGGCGCGGCTGGCGCGCGAGGTGCAGGCCCGCAGCGGCGACGACATGACCCCGCTGGCATCCAACGACCTGCCCGCTGACATCCGCCCGCTGGTGGACGCGGTCAATCAGCAGATGGCGCGCACGCAAGATCTGGTGGCACAGCAACGGCAGTTTCTGGACGATGCCTCGCACCAGCTGCGCACCCACCTCACCACGCTGCAGATGCAGATCGACTACGCACGCCGCGAGGGCGACACCACGCAGGTGCAGCACACGCTGGCAGCCATCGGAGGCGAGATCGCCCGCGCCACGCGCAGCACCCAGCAACTGCTGGCGCTGGGCCGCAGCGACACAGCGGCGGTGGAGCTGACGCCCTTTGACCTGGCCGCGCTGCTGCGCACGGTGGCGCTGGAGCTGCTGCCCCAGGCGCGCGCCAAGCAGATCGACTTTGGCATCCATACGCCCTCCGCTGGCATCGAGGCCGTGGGCGACAGTGGCCTGCTGCGCGAGGCCCTGACCAATCTGGCAGCCAATGCCATCGCCTACACCCCGGCGCAGGGCACCGTCACCGTGTCGGCCGCGGGTGACAGCCTGGGCTGGAGCATCTGCGTGGAGGACAACGGCCCCGGTCTGCCCGCCGAGGAGCGCGACGCACTGGGCCAGCGCTACCGGCGCGGCTCGCAGGCCACGGCGGGCGGCTCCGGCCTGGGGCTGGCCATTGCGCGGTCGATTGCCGAACGGCACCGGGGCAGCCTGCGGCTGCAGGCGCGCGCTGAAGGGACTGGGCTCCTGGCAATACTCTGGTGGCCCCGCGCCTGACACAGTCTGCTGAACAAGTGAACGCTCCACACCCCATGCCGCAGCCCTTGCCCACCACAGACCGTCCGCTGACAGCGCCTTGCAGCCGCCGCCAGCTGCTGCAGACGCTCGCGGCCGCCGCCAGCGCTGGCGCGGGCCTGGCTCCCTTCCCGGCGGCAGCCGACGCATCCCGTGAGCCGGCGGAATGCATTGCACCTTCACGCCCCGGCGGCGGATTTGACCTGACCTGTGGTCTGGCCTCACAGGCACTGCAGGCCGTGCGCCCTGGCCGCACGCCGCTGCGCACCCGCTACCTGCCCGGTGGCATTGGCGCGGTGGCATTTGACCAGGTGGCCACCGGCCGCCTGGGAGGGCCCGGCACGCTGGTGGCGTTCTCCAGCGGCTCGCTGCTCAACATGGCGCAGGGCCGCTTCGGCCCACACCCGGTGAGCGCCGTGCGCTGGATAGCGACACTGGGCAACGACTACGGCGTGGTGGCTGTGCACCGCGATGCCCCCTACCAGCGCTTGCAGGACGTGGTCACCGCCTTGCAAAAAGATTCGGGCCGCGTGGTGTTTGGCGCCGGCGGCACGCTGGGCAGCCAGGACTGGGTCAAGGCCGCGCTGCTGGTGCGCGCAGCGGGGCAAGACCACAAGCGCATGCGTTTTGTATCGTTTGAAGGCGGCGGCGAAGCGCTCAAGGCGCTGGGTGGCCGGCACATCGACATCTTCACCGGCGACGCGGCCGAGGCCACTCGGGCCGCTGCAGAAGGCCTGCCGGTGCGCATCCTGGCGGTGCTGGCCCCCACGCGGCTGCCCGGCACACTGGCCGCCCTGCCCACGGCACGCGAGCAGGGCATTGACCTGCAATGGACCACTGTGCGCGGCCTCTACATGGCCGCTAGCGTGCCCGATGCCGACGCCCACGCCTGGACGACCGCCCTGCAGGAAGCCCAGGCAGCGCCTGGCTACGCGGCCCTGTGCGCCCGCCATGGGCTGTACCCCTTCGCGCTGAGCGGCGCGGCGCTGGATGACTATGTGCAGCGCAGCCTGGCCGACTATCGCCGCCTGGCGCAGGATCTGGGGCTGCGGTCCTGGCCGCGTTGATCTGCGCTGCGCACCACCTCCTGAGCGATTGGTCCGCTGACCGTCCCTACGCGGGCAAGGCACCCACTCCTTGTAGTCCGGGCAACCCGGCAGACCGGTCATCGGCAGGTAGCACTGCTGTGCGGCGCTCGGCCTCGGCGTCTCCCGCTGCGGGCAAGGAAGACTGCGCCACATAGGCCGTCAGGGTGTTGCGCCACTCTTCGTTCGATGCGTCCATGGCGTGTCGCATGCGCGCCAGCAGCCAGCCTGCTGCCCCGACCGTCAAGGCCAGCATAGCCAGAAGCCCATACACCAAGGACGCCGGGAAATGCCCTGCTTTCAGCTGTTCCACACGGGCCAGCAATGCGAGCGTGGCCTGATGGTCTTGCTCGGCCTGCGCGCGCATGCGATCCACTTCCACCTGCAAGGCCTGCATGCGCGCGCCGGGGGATCCCGCGCCGTCCGGCGCGTTGACCTCCGCAGCCGAAGCCGCCACCGGCATCAGTGTTGCGCCGTCGGACGGAGCCCCTTCGCCCGAGGCGGGCGGCGTGACCAGCGCCGTCAACGGCTCCATCACCAGCCGGGGCTTGGACGGTCCAGGCGCAACAGGTGCCGCTGCTGGAGCCAACGAGGCGGTGGACGATGCCGACGCCTGTGCGGGGGGCGCTGCTGCGGCCTCGGGCGCCATGCTGGGCACGGTGCTGGGTGGCTCGTGAGGCGCCGTCTGCGCAGTGCTGGTCACGGAAGCCACTGCCGCTGTGTCAGCGGACCGGCTGCGCGCAACGGGAGCCCCGGCTGACTTTGCGGCCAGTTTCGTGCCCTTGCGGGCTACCCGGCTGGCGGCCAACGCCTTGCGCGGCCGCGAGGGGCCCATTGCGGTTGCAGAAGACGCTTCTCCGGCAACCACCCCAGCCGCCCGTGATGGGGAGGCATCTGCCAACGGCACCTCCCAGGGAATCGCCACTGGCCTCAGCCCGGCAGCAACGGTGGCGGGCAGATCGGCCAGAAAGGTGTATTCGCGCGTCACCCGGCCCGTGCAATGGACAGAAACCTGGGCCGTCAGCACCGGCTCGTCGGCCAGATGGGAGGACTGCACCCGCAGCACCGGATTGCGCTCCGGTTCGCCCGGCCGCACGCTCACCTGGACACGGCCTGCCGGCACGGCCACATCGCCAGACACCAGCCGCGCTTGCGGGCACAAGGCGTCCACCGACATGCCGGGGTCCAGCTGGACTTCAAAGCCCAGGTCGATGGGCTGTCCCAGCCACACCTTGCCTTGCGGCGCGCCCAGGGACAGGGCTTCCGCCGCCTCGGCCAGCAGCCCCAGGACGACGACGATCAGGGAGTTACGAAGCATCACAACCACCTCCAGCCATTGCAATTAGTTTCTACATGAAACAAAACACAACGGAAAGAAATGAATGCGCAGGCCTCAGTGCCAGACCCCGGACAGATCGCGGTTGGGTGCGCCTGGCGTTGAGCAACGGGCCGTGTGGCCCGCTACCGCTCCAGCCACCACTGAATCACCACCTTGGCCAGGAATCCCAGAAAACCCACGCCCAGGCCCAGGAAGAGCACAAAAGTGCCAAAGCGTCCGGCCTTCGATTCCCACGCGAGCTGCCCGATGATGAACAGCATGTAGGCGATGAACGCCCCCACCCCGTAGGTGAGGAAGAAGCCCGAGATCTGCGCCTCGGTAAATCCAAAAATCACGATGTCCCTCCAGGCCGGCGCACAGGGGCAGCTGACACTGCGGGGGCCACCAGGTCACGCTCGGGCAGGCTGGATGCATCCACCAGGTCGCGGTATGCGTGCCAGCTGGCATGCCCCAGCATGGGCATCACAGCGATCAGGCCCAGCAGCAGGGAACCCAGGCCCAGCAAGGTAAAGCCCAGGATGATCGCTGCCCAGAACGCCATCGGCAGCGGGTTGGTGATGACCGCCTGCCAGCCGGTGAGCACCGCCTGCAGCAGCGTGGCGCGGCGGTCCAGCAGCAGAGGCATGGCCACCACGCTGGACGCAAAAATGGGCGCGGCCATCAGGCTGCCCAGCGCCAGCCAGATTTCAAACAACCAGCCGTCACGCGCCATGACCACGTGGCGCAAAAAGTCGAGCGGTGTCTCGATGGGCACGGGCGCCAGCAGCGTAATGAGCGCCGCCGAGGTCATGACCCAGCCCGAGGCGGCCAGCGCCAGCAGGGCCCCGAACTGCAGCATGCACCAGTAGTCGCTGCCCCATTTGTTCACATGGCTGTTCTGCCAGTTGAGCCAGGTCTTGAGCACCACGCCCAGGTTTGCGGCTTCGCCACGCTCCAGCGCGCGGCTCAGCGCATACAGACTGGTGGCCAGCACCGGCGCCACCACCAGGAAACCCGACAGAGCCCCCGCCAGCAGCCAGAAGCGGTGGTGCGCCACGGCAAAGATGGCGGCACCAAACAGTGTGAGTGCCAGGCCATGCGCAAAACTGATCCAGCCCGCCCGCGCCATGTCGCGCCAGGCCAGCACCAGCCAGGTCATGGGCTGCATCATGCCGATGGTGCGGATGGCGGGCAACGGAGGGGGAGTACGGGGCATGGTGGGAGGGGTCGCTGAGCGACGATGGAGTGTGACCTGATCAGGCAGCGGCATCAACCGCCGCGCGCCCAAACCTTGACCTGAGGCAAGAAACCGAACCCAGCGAAACCGGTCAGGCCAACAGCCGGCACAGCGCGGTAAGGCTGTCCACCGTGGCATGGGGCGGTGTGTCGTCGTGCGGCCAGGGGTGGTTGGCACTGTTGATCCACACCGCCTGCATGCCGGCATTCAGTGCGCCCTGCGCATCCAGTGTGGCGTCGTCGCCCACGTGCAGCACCTCGTGGGGCAGCACATCAACGGCCGTGGCGGCCGCATGGAAGATGCGCACATCGGGTTTGGCGATGCCAAAGTCCGACGCGCTGATGCTGTGGCGAAAGTAGTGGCCGATGCCGATGCGGTGAATATCGGCATTGCCGTTGGACACCGCCACCACCGGGTAGCGCGCTGACAAGAAAGCCAGCGTATCGTGCGCATCGGCAAACAGCTCCACCCGCTGGCGCTCGGCAAAGAACAAATCAAACGCCGGTTCGGCCAGCGCGGGCTCGTCACCGGCCTGCGTCAGCGCCAGCCGGATGGACTCGCGCCGCAACGCGCTCAGGTCGCCCTTCAGGTCAGGGCGCAGGGTCACCATCTGGTTGCGGATGGCGCGCAGGGCCTCGGTGTCCGAGAAGAGTGCCGCTGTGGCGGGCGCGTGGTGGGTCAGCCAGTCCAGCAGCACACTTTCGGCCCGCGTGATGGTGGGCCAGATGGGCCAGAGCGTGTCGTCCAGATCGATGGAGATGGCGCGGATGCGGGAGGTGTCCAGAGAGGGATTTGGCACAGGGCGCACCTGAAGGATGAAGGCGAAAAAAGAGGCCCCGGCGATGCACCAGGGCGAGGGCCGCAAAGCATACCGCAGGCCTTTGCGGAATGCAGTGCGTTCAACCCGGGTCTGGCGCGCCCCCAGGCCCCAACGAAGATCCGCGCACCACCAGCAGCCCGGGCAGCAGGCTCTCGCGCGCAGGGCCTTCCAGGCCGTTGATGCGCTCCAGCAGGCACTGCGCTGCGCGTTGCCCGATGGCATCGGTGGGCTGGGCCACCGCGCTCAGGCCGGGCCGGATCAGCGACGCCCATTCGGGGTCGTCAAAGCCTACGAAACCCAGCTGTTGCCCAAACGTCCACCCCAGGCGCGAGACGGACGCTGCCACCCGCAGCGTGACCACCGAATTGCCCGCCACCACCGCGCAGCGCTCACCGGGCCGGGCCTGCCGCAGCAGATCGGTGAGTGCCTGGTCCAGTACGTCGTCGCCCTGTTCGGCCGCCAGCTCCAGCACTGTGCCGCGCACCGCCGAGCCCTTGGAGGACACCAGCGCACGAAAGGCCTCCGTGCGCTCGATGCGGGAACTCACACCCAGCAAGGGCTGGGTGATGTAGAGCAGGCGCTGCCAGCCTTGCTGCTGCAGATGGGCGCAGGCTTCGCGCATGGCGCCCTGGTTGTCCAGCGAGACGAAGTCTGCAGCCAGCCCGGCATGGCGCCGGTCCACCAGCACGGCGGGCTTGCCGTGCAAGGTGTTCACATCCGCCTGCCCCTCGCCCTGCCCCAGCGTATTGAGGATGAAGCCATCCACCTGGTAGCTGGCCAGCGCGTCGATGGCCGCGCGCTCGCGCTCGCGGTCGTTGCCCAGGTTGAACAGCATGACCAGGTAGCCCGCGTCCTGGCAGGCTTTCTCGGCCCCGCGCAGCACAGCCACCGAATAGGGGTTGGTGATGTCGGCCACCACCAGGCCAATGAGCCGCGAGCGGCCATGGCTCAGCGCCTGGGCCATGGGGCTGGGCACATAAGCCAGCTTGGCGATGGCCGCCTCGACCCGCGCGGCAATGTCGGGGCTGAGCAGGCGTTCGCGGTGGTTGAAGTAACGCGACACCGTGGCCTTGGACACACCGGCCTCGGCCGCCACATCGGCGATGGTGGGACGGACGCGCGGCGCGGTGGAGGGCGCGGGTGTCGGCGGGCTCATGCGGGCACGGCGTTGTACACAGCAGCGGGCCGTTCGCCCGCCAGGGCCTGCAGCAGGTTGGTGGTGGCCAACGCGGCCATGGCATGGCGCGTGTCGTGCGTGGCCGATCCAATGTGCGGCAGCGGGGTCACGCGCGGGTGGGTGCGCAGGGGCGACGCCAGCGGCAGCGGCTCGGTGGCAAACACATCCAGCCCCGCTGCGCGCAGCGGGCCATGGTCCAGCGCGTGCAGCAGGTCTTGCTCCACCACGGTGGCACCCCGGCCGCCGTTGATGAAGATGGCGCCGGGCTTCATGGCTGCAAACAGTTCGGCGTTGACCATGCCCCGTGTGCTGTCCGACAAGGGCAGCATGGCCACCACAAAGTCCGACTGCGCCAGCAGCGCAGGCAGCGGCGTGTGGATGGCCTTGCCCTGTAACTCAGGGGCCTGGGTCGCCAGGTCCACCGGGCGGCGGGCGTGGTACATCACCGGCATGCCGAACCCCAGTGCGGCGCGGCGCGCCACGGCCTGGCCAATGCGGCCAAATCCGAGCAGGCCCAGCGTCTTGCCATGCACATCGCTGCCAAACAGGTCTTCTCCAATATTCTTGGTCCACCGGCCCTCGCGCACCAGCTGCGACAGCTCCACCAGCCTGCGGCTGGTGGCCATGAGGAGGGCAAACACCGAGTCTGCCACCGTTTCGTCGAGCACTCCGGGGGTGTGGCACAGCATGATGCCGCGCGCCTGCAGCACGTCCAGCGCGTAGTTGTCCACGCCCACCGAAATGCTGGACACCGCCTGCAGCCGGGGCGCACGTGCCAGCACGGCGGCATCGATGGGAAAGCTGGAGCCGATGAGCCCATGCGCCTGCGCCAGCGCTGCGTCAAACCGCGCGCGCTCGTCGGGCTTGCGCGGGTCGGCCACTGTCACGTCGTGCACGGCAGTCAACCGCGCGAGCTGGTCGGGCGGCAGCTCGCGAAACACCAGCACTTGCTTGCGCGCTGGGCTTGTGCTGCCGTCTGTTGAAGGTAGCGGCAGGCTCACAGGCCCGCCTCCTGCAGCTGGGCGCGGTTGGGCAGCCCCTCGGTGTCGCCCAGCACCTGCACGGCGCGGGCACCAATCCAGGCGCCACGGCGCACGGCGGCGGGCACAGTCAGGCCTTCCAGCAAAGCGCTGATCACGCCCACCGCAAAGCCATCGCCCGCGCCCACGGTGTCCACCACCTGGGCCACTGGCACGCCGGGCACGCGGCCGGTGCCGGCCACGTCGCTGTCGTAGTACGCGCCCTCGGGCCCGAGCTTGACCACCACCAGCTTGGCGCCGCGCTCACGGTAAAAGCGTGCCACGCCCTCTGGAGTGGTTTCGCCGGTCAAAAACACGCCCTCTTCCATGCCCGGCAGCACCCAGTCGGCATAGGTGGCCAGGGTGTTGATCCAGTGGCGCATGGTCTCGGGCGACGACCACAAAGTGGGGCGCAGGTTGGGGTCGAAGGAGATGGTGCGGCCTGCAGCACGCATCACCTCCAGCGTGCGGATGGCGGCCTGCAGGCTGGTGTCGGAGATGGCGGCAAACACGCCTGTGGCATGCAGGTGGCGTGCAGACCGAAGCCAGGGCTCGTCCACATCGGCGGGCCCCATCTGGCTGGCGGCAGAACCCTTGCGGTGGTATTCCACCTGCGGGTCGCGGCCATCCATCACGCGCTCCTTGAACTGGAAGCCCGTGCGCTGCGAGGCATCACACACCACGTGGGAGCAATCGATGCCTTCGCCCTGCATGGCGGCCAACAGCGCGCGGCCCATGGAGTCGGTGCCCAGACGGCTGGCCCAGCCCACCTTCAGGCCCAGGCGCGCGAGGCCGATGGCCACATTGGTCTCAGCCCCGGCCGTGCGCTTGTGAAAGCCGGTGGCGTTCTCCAGCGGGCCGGGCTCGTTGGCCACCAGCAGCAGCATGGCCTCGCCAAACAGTGCAACATCGAAGGCCGGCGTGGTCATGCGGCCTCCCGTGCAGCGCGGATAAAGGCCACCTGCTCGCGCGTGACAGCCACCAGGTCGTCACCCACCAGCGGATATTCAATGGCATGCGGCACATCGGCTGGCAAGGCACGCAGCACGGCGCGCCAGGGCGCCACCGAATCGGCCAGCGGCACCGCCACCCACTTGGCGGGCAGGCGCTGCACGCCCTTGCAGTGCACATAGCGCACATAGGGTGCCAGTGCCTGCGCGGCCTGCAGCGGGCATTCGCCCTGCCAGTGCCAGTTGCCCATGTCAAAGGTCATGCCCAGGCTGAGCCCCGCCTGCGCCTGGGCTGCAAAAAACGCCTGCATGGCGGCCAGCGTGCCGGCGGTGGCGGTCTGGTCGTTCTCGATCACCAGCTCCACCTGCGGAGCGGCCTGCAGCAGCGCCTGGAGGCGTTGCAGCGACGTATGCGATGTCGGCAGGGTTGCGCCAAAGCCACCAATCGACATCTTCAGGCGCGGAGCACGCAGCACCTGGGCGGCCTGCACGCCACGTGCAAGGGCTGCTTCATCCAGCTCGCCCTGCGCGGTCCAGAGGCCTTCGGGGCTGGAGTACACCGCCGCCCGGCCCGCCAGCGCGGGCAGCTCGGTGGCCGCATCGCGCAGCAGCTCGCCACGCACCTCCGCGCCGTCCGCGCCCGCTTGCTGGGCCAGGTCAGTGCACCACAGCTGGCCGTGGCGACCGGTTTCGGCCGCGCCGAAGGAGGACAGGGAAATCAATACCTTCATGTGTTTCTTTCAGGCCGCGCCCCCACGGAGCGAAGGCCATCAACCGCACGACCTGTGAGGTCTCAATGTGCGTGGGTCTGTGCGTGGGTCTCAATGTGCGTGGTGTGAACTCAGGATCTGGCCCAGGAACTGCCGTGTCTTGTCGTGCTGCGGCTGGCCGAAGAACTGCTGCGGCGGCGCCTGCTCCAGGATCTTGCCGTCGGCCATGAAGATCACCCGGTCGGCCACGCTGCGGGCAAAGCCCATCTCGTGCGTCACGCACAGCATGGTCATGCCGTCTTCGGCCAGGCTGATCATGGTGTCCAACACTTCCTTAACCATCTCGGGGTCCAGCGCCGAGGTAGGCTCGTCAAACAGCATCACCTTGGGCGCCATGCACAGCGCTCGCGCAATGGCCACGCGCTGCTGCTGCCCACCCGACAACTGGCTGGGGTGCTTGTGCGCCTGCTCGGGGATGCGCACGCGGGTCAGGTACTTCATGGCCACTTCTTCGGCCTGCGCCTTGCTCATGCCGCGCGAACGCATGGGGGCCAGCGTGCAGTTTTCCAGAATGGTCAGGTGCGGGAACAGGTTGAACTGCTGGAACACCATGCCCACTTCGGCGCGCACGGCATCGACGTTCTTGCCGCCAGCGGTCAGGTCGATGCCATCGACCTCGATGCGGCCCTTTTGCACCGTCTCCAGCCGGTTGATGCAGCGAATCAGCGTGGACTTGCCCGAGCCCGATGGCCCGCAGATCACGATGCGCTCCCCTTGCCGCACCGACAGGTTGATGTCGGCGAGCACCTGGAAGCTGTCGTACCACTTGTTGACCCCTTCCATGCGGATGATCGGCGGTGTGCCGGGGGCGGTCGTGACTGCGTCGCTCATCAATGGCTCCTTATCGTTCAGGCAGGCTTACTGCAGTTTGGGCAGATCAGCGCCCAGCCACTTCTGGTACAGCTTGTTCAGCTCGCCATTGGCGGTGTTGCGTGCCACAAAGTCGTTCACGGCCTTGGTCAGCTCGTCCTGGCCGGGGCGCAGGGCAATGCCCATGGCTTGCTGCAGCAGGTTGAACTTGTTCTCGAACGTGTTGGCGGGCACGCGCTTGGCGATCTGCGCCGCCACCGTGACCGAGCAGCCAATCGCATCGACCTGGCCCGAGATCAGTGCCTGCATGGCCGATGCGTCGTCGTCAAAGCGGCGGATTTCGGTGCCCTCGGGCGCGGCCTTGGTCACGGCCACGTCCTGGGTGCTGGCACGGGCCACGCCCACGCGCACGGTTTTCAGATCGGCAGCGCTCTTGATGTTGGCGCCGGTCTTGCCGTACAGCACGATGGTCGCGGCCGCATAGGGCTGCGAGAACTGCACCTGCTTGGCACGCTCGGGCGTGATGGCCAGCGAGGCCACCAGCACATCAACCTTGTTGGTTAGCAAAAACGGAATGCGGTTGGGGCCGGTGACGGGCACGATGTTGGCCTTCACACCCAGGTCCTTGGCCAGCAGCTTGGCCACGTCTGCGTCGTAGCCGTCGGGCTGGTTTTGCGCGTTGGTGGTGCCGTAGGGCGGAAAGTCCACCAGCATGCCGATGGTGATCTCACCCTTCTTCTTGATGTCCGCCACGGACTGGGCCGAGGCCAGCGGCGCAAATGCCGTGAGCGCGGCACCCAGGCCCAAGGCAGCCAAAGCGGCGGTGGCGGTGCGGCGTTGCAAAGAAAAAGTCATCGCATGTCTCCTGGTGGTTGGTGTGAACGAGAACAGAAAGAAAAGAGGATGGCGGCGCGTGGGTCAGCGCGCCAGAGCACGTGCGCGTTTGCGCTCCATGCGTGCGGCCAGCAGCGACAGCGGCCAGCAGATCACGAAGTACAGCGCAGCCACGGTGGTGAACACATGCAGCGGCTGGAAGGTGGCGTTGTTGATGATCTGCCCCGCCCGCGTGATCTCGGTGAAGCCGATGATGGCCGCCAGCGATGTGCCCTTGATGATCTGCACCACGTAGCCCACCGTGGGCGGCAGTGCAATCTTGAAAGCCTGGGGCAGCACCACAAACCGCATGCGGGCCACGTACTTGAGGTTCAGGGCCTGTGCCGCCTCCCACTGTCCACGTGGCACCGCCTCGATGCAGCCGCGCCAGATCTCGGCCAGAAACGCCGCGCTGTTCAGCACCAGCGCCACACCCGCCGCCACCCAGGGGTTGATGTCAAACCCCAGCACGGGCGCACCAAAGAAGATGAGGAACAGCTGCAGCAGCAGCGGCGTGCCCTGGAACACCTGGATGAACACGCGCGCCGCATTGCGCGCCGCCGCGTTCTCTGACGTGCGCGACAGCGCCACCACCAGCCCCAGCAGCGCACCGCCGACGAAAGCAATCGCTGACAGCGCCAGCGTCCACTGCGCGGCCTGCACGATGAAAAGGAATTCGGAGAGTCCGAAGGTACGCATGGTCGGTCTCCTTATCGGCGGTCTGGGTAGTTAAGGACGCGCTGATAGATCAGCTTGAACAGCGCCGAGAACGACAGCGCCAGCGCCAGATAAATGGCCGTCACCACGATGTAGATCTCAAAGCTGCGGAAGGTCTGCGACTGCAGGTTGGCCGCCACCGAGGTCAGGTCGTCTGCCGAGATCACCGACACCACGGCCGAGCTGAGCATCAGCAGGATGAACTGGCTGGTAAGCGCCGGGTAGATGGCCTTGAGCGCGGGCTTGAGGATCACAAACCGGAAGATCTCCCACGGCTTGAGGTTGAGGGCCTTGCCCGCCTCGATCTGCCCCTTGGGAATGGACTCGATGCCCGCCCGCACGATCTCGGCCGCATAAGCCCCCAGGTTGACCACCATGGCTGTCAGCGCCGCCGTGTAGGGCGACCAGCGCAGGCCGATGGATGGCAGCGCAAAGAAGAAGAAAAACAGCTGCACCAGAAACGGCGTGTTGCGGATGACCTCGATGTACGCATTGATCAAAAACCGCAGCCAGACCGGCCCGCCGGTCTTGCCCCAGGCGCAAAAGATGGCCACCACCAGCCCCAGCAAAGTGGCGGTGAGCGACAGCTGCACGGTGATCCAGGTGCCCTTGAGCAGCAAGGGCCACGCGGCAAACACGGCATCGAACTGGAACTGGTAATTCACGGTGGACAGTCGTTATTCCAAAGTGGCGCCAGTTTATGAAACCGGTTTCATAACCACATCAGGGAATACCCGATGCACTCCAAAAAGGGGCTGAAAACACCTGAAGACGCCATGCCCGGCACTGATCTCGCAGGCGGCTGTGTGCCGGGCGGCAAATAGGCTCCCAGCCCGCACTGGCCCGGCGCGTGGGTGAAAATGCCGCATGCCTTCCTTCCACCCCGAACCCCCTTTCACCCACGGCCAGGCCGACCGCACTGCCGTGCTGCTGTGCAACCTGGGCACGCCCGACGAACCCACGGCCCCGGCCGTGCGCCGGTATCTGGCGCAGTTCCTGGGTGACCACCGCGTGGTGGAGATCCCCAGGCTGCTGTGGATGCCCATCCTGCACGGCATCATCCTGCGCACGCGCCCGGCCAAGTCGGCCGCCAAATACGCCAGCATCTGGACGCCCGAGGGCTCGCCCCTGGCGCACTGGACGGCCAAGCAGGCCACGCTGCTGCGCGGCTGGCTGGGCGAGGCAGGCCACGCGGTGCTGGTGCGCCACGCCATGCGCTACGGCAACCCCTCCATCGCCAGCCAGCTCGATGCGCTGAAGGCCGAGGGCGCCACGCGCATCCTCATCCTGCCGCTGTACCCGCAGTATTCGGCCACCACCACGGCCAGCGTGTTTGATGCGGTCTACACCTGGGCTGCTGCCACCCGCAACGTGCCCGAGCTGCGGTTTGTGAACCACTACCACGACGCCCCCGGCTACATCGACGCCCTGGCCCGCACCATCGAAACGCACTGGAAGCACCACGGCCAGCCCGACCAGCTGGTGATGAGCTTTCACGGCGTCCCCGAGCGCACCCTGCACCTGGGCGACCCCTACCACTGCGAATCGCGCAAGACAGGCCGCCTGCTGGCCGAGCGCCTGGGCCTGCGCGAGGAGCGCTACCGCATCACCTTCCAGTCGCGTTTTGGCAAGGCCAAGTGGCTGGAGCCCTACACCCAGCCCACCATCGAGGCGTTGGGCAAGGCAGGCACCCGCCGTGTGGACGTGGTGTGCCCCGGCTTCACCAGCGACTGCCTGGAGACGCTGGAAGAAATCAACATGGAAGTGCGCGAGGCGTTTTTGCACGCGGGCGGCAAGGAGTTTCACTACATCCCCTGCCTGAACGACAACCACCACTGGATCACGGCGCTGAGCCGCGTGGCCCAACAGCACCTGGCGGGCTGGCCCACCGAGGCCCCCACCGCCGCCGCACTGGCCGATGCACGCAGCCACGCGCTGGCCGGTGGTGCACCTGCCGGGGTATGCCCGGTGGCGCACTGATGCGCATGCCCATGCCATTACGCATGCGAACGCAAAAGCGAATGGCACCGGGCGGCCTGCGCGCCCATGGTCATTCACTACATTATTGATAGCACTCAGGGCATATTGCACTAGCGCATCTGCCCGTTTTGGCTCATATTTTGGTCGCCAGGTGCTGCACGGCTGCCTGCCACGCCCTCCGCACCGCCCCCTCCTACATCCACATCAATGCCCGCTTTTGCCCTTGCCCCCCACCAGTTGCGTCTGACTATTGACCCCGCCACGCTGGGCTTTGCCAGCACCGCCGAGCTGCAAGACCTGCCCCTGCCCTGGATCGGGCAGGAGCGTGCCCAGGCCGCTGCGCAATTTGGTCTGGCGATGCAGCAGCCGGACTACCACCTGTTTGTGCTGGGCGAAGTGGGCAGCGGGCGGGCGTCACTGTTGCGCCAGGCCATGCAGGCCGAGGCCGCAAAACGCGCGGTGCCGCCCGACCTGTGCTACCTGCACCACTTTGACCAGCCCGACCGCCCCCGTGCGCTGCGCCTGCCCGCAGGCGAGGGCCGCCTGCTGCGCCAGGGCCTGGCCGACATGGCACGCAGCCTGCAGGCCGACATCCCCAAACGCCTGACCAGCCCCGACTTCAAGGCAGAGGCCGAGCGCATCGAGAAGACCTGGCAAACGCAAGAGAACGAAGCCTTTGCAACGCTGGACGCTTTTGCCGAGGCCCGCCAGTTCCGCCTGAGCCGCGAGGCCGGGCACATGGTGTTCACCCTCACCGGCCCCAAGGGCCAGCCGCTGACCGAAGGTGAAGCACGCGCCCTGCCCCGCGAGCGCCGCACCGAGATCGACGCCGCCGAGCAGGAGCTGCGCGCCGAGATCGCCAAGTTTCTCGAAACCACCCGCCCGCTGGAGCGCGCGCGCGACGACGCCCTGGCCGCCCTGCGCCGCCAGACCATCAAGCCGCTGGTGGAGCACGCGCTGCACGGCATCCGTCAGGGCCTGCGCAAGCAGATCAAGGACGCCGTCAAGCTCACGCAGTGGCTGGACCAGGTGGAGCGCGCCGTGCTGGACCACATCGACCTGTTTGAGCCCGGCGACACGGACCAAGGCCAGGACGCCGAGGACGACCGCAAGGACGCACTGGACGACCTGCTGGCCCGCTGCCAGGTGAACGTGGTGGTGGACAACCACGGCCGCACCAGCGCCCCGGTGGTGGTGGAAGACAACCCCACGGCCCGCACCCTGTTCGGCAGCATCGAACACGGCGCAGACGCCGACACCGTGCAGGCCGACCACGCCAGCATCCATGCGGGCAGCCTGCTCAAGGCGCATGGAGGCTTCATCCTGCTGCACCTGCACGACCTGGCCGCCGAAGAAGGCCTGTGGCCGCGCCTGCGCCGCTTTCTGCGCTGCGGGCGCCTGCAGATCGAGGACGGCAGCGGTGGCGGCGGCCCCGCCCATGCGCCCGGCGGCGCCGTGGCTCTGCAGCCCGAGCCGGTGGACGTGGATGTGAAGATCGTGCTGATCGGGTCGGTAGAGGAGTACTACGCCCTGCAAGAGGCCGACCCCGACGCCGCGCGCCGCTTTCGCGTCAAGGTGGACTTCTCAGACCGGTTCATCGCCACCCCGGGCACCCACCAGTCCTCGGCCATCCTGGTCGCGCATTGCTGCAAAAAGCGCGGCCTGCCCCACGTTGCCGCCGACGCCGTGGCCCTGCTGCTGGAGCAATCGCACCGCGAGGCCGACGACCAAGGCCGCCAAAGCGCCCGATTTGCCCACACCGAAGCACTCGCCATCGAAAGCGCCGCCCTGTGCAAGGCCCGCGCAGGCACCCTGGTGCAAGCCGCCGACGTACAAGCCGCCCTGGCCGCCCGCACCCTGCGCCACAACCAGCCCGAAGAAGAACTGCACGAGTCCATCACTGAAGGTGAGCGCCTGATCACGCTGCAGGGCTCCATCACCGGCCAGATCAACGCCATGACGCAGATCGACCTGGGCGACTACCGCTTCGGCTTTCCGGTGCGCATCACCGCACGCACCTTTGCCGGGCAAGAGGGCCTGCTCAACATCGAGCGCGAGGTCGATATGTCCGGCCCCATCCACGACAAAGGCGTGCTCATCCTGCACAGCTACCTCACCGCACTGTTCAGCCACGTGGCGCCGCTGGCGCTCAATGCCTCCATCGTGTTCGAGCAGGAATACAGCGGCGTGGAAGGCGACTCGGCCTCGTGCGCCGAGCTGTACGCGCTGCTGTCCAGCCTGTCAGGCCTGCCCCTGCGCCAGGGCATTGCGGTGACCGGCGCACTGAACCAGCACGGCGAGGTGCTGCCCGTGGGCGGCATCAACGAAAAGATCGAAGGCTGGTTCCGCGCCTGCGCAACGGCGGGGCTGGACGGCACCCACGGCGTGCTGATTCCCGCCCGCAACCAACGCCACCTGATGCTGGACCGCAGCGTGCTGGACGCGGTAGAGCGCGGGCTGTTCCACGTCTACACCATGGGGCATGTGAGCGAGGGGATTGCGTTGCTGACCGGCGAGGCATCGGGCATGAGCCCGGCGGAGTTGCTGCAGGCGCAGGCCGATGAGCTGGCCGGAGGCGCGGCCACGGTGGAGGACACGGTGATGCAGCGGGCGGAGGTGACGCTGCGGGCGTATCGGCGGGCTTGTCAGGTCGCGGGAGGTGCGCGGCGGGGGCGAGG
>NZ_JBWKYJ010000074.1:0-23567 GCF_059423685.1 Acidovorax sp. GW460-11-11-14-LB4
GAGCTGCGGCATCCGCTGGGGGTGACGATGGTGGGCGGGCTGATCCTGAGTCAGTTGCTCACGCTGTTTACGACCCCGGTGATTTACCTCACGTTTGAGGGGTGGGCGCAGCGGTGGCGTGGGCGTTCCGAGGTTGTGAATGCCTGAAGCGTTGCTGTTTATGAATGGCGTGCTTAGTTTGAGCGCGGGAGCCGGGCGACTCCCGGCCTCCGCCGCCAACAAAGGCACATCGTGCGCTATGTTATCGATAGCAAGACAACCAATAGACACTAGCGCATCCAGCCAAAAACACCAAAAAACCACCCGGAGAGCCCACCCATGAGCCTCTCCACCCCTTTCATCCACCGCCCCATCGGCACCATGCTCCTCACCCTGGGCCTGGCCCTGGCGGGTGCGGTGTCGTTCTTCCTGCTGCCCGTGGCGCCGCTGCCGCAGGTGGACTACCCCACCATCTCGGTCAGCGCCAGCCTGCCCGGTGCCAGCCCCGACACCATGGCCGCCACCGTCGCCACGCCGCTGGAGCGGTCGCTGGGCGCGATTGCGGGCGTGACCGAGATCACCTCGCGCTCTATCCTGGGTAGCACCTCCATCACGCTGCAGTTCGACCTGGACCGCAACGTGGACAGCGCCGCGCGCGATGTGCAGGCTGCCATCAACGCCGCGCGCACGCTGCTGCCCACGGGCATGCCCAGCAACCCGACCTACCGCAAGGTCAACCCGGCCGACTCGCCCATCATGATCCTGGCGCTCACGTCGGACCTGCTCACACGCGGGCAGATGTACGACGCGGCATCTACCGTGCTGGCGCAAAAGCTCTCGCAGGTCGAGGGTGTGGGCCAGGCCACGGTCAGCGGCGGCGCGCTGCCTGCCGTGCGTGTGGAGCTGGACCCGGTGCGGCTGGCGTCCAACGGCATCTCGCTGGAACAGGTGCGCAGCGCCATCGTCAGCACCAACGCCAACCGCCCGCTGGGCGCGGTGGAGCGGGAAGACCACTACTGGCAGGTGGCCACCAACGACCAGGCCCGTGTGGCGGCCGACTACGCGCCCCTGGTGCTGCGCTGGAAGAACGGGCAGGCCGTGCGCCTGCAGGACGTGGCCGAGGTGGTGGACTCGGTGCAGGACGTGCGCAACTTCGGCGTGGCCAATGGCAAGCCGGCGGTGCTCCTGCAGGTGTACAAGCAGCCCGGCGCCAACATCCTCGAAGCCGTGGAGCGCGTGCGATCGCTGCTGCCCGCGCTGCAGGCCTCCATCCCGGCGGCCATCGACATCGAGGTGGTGTCCGACCGCACACCCACGCTGCGGGCTTCGGTCAAGGAGGTGGAGCGCGCGCTGCTGATCGCCGTGGCGCTGGTGGTGCTGGTGGTGTTCCTGTTCTTGCGCAACGGGCGTGCCACGCTCATCCCCAGCGTGGCGGTGCCGGTGTCGCTGGCAGGCACGTTTGGTGTGATGTACCTGGCAGGCTACACGCTCGACAACCTCTCGCTGATGGCGCTCACGGTGGCCACAGGCTTTGTGGTGGACGACGCCATCGTGGTGCTGGAGAACATCATGCGCCACATGGAGCGGGGCAAGACCGCGCTGCGGGCGTCGCTCGACGGTGCGCGCGAGATCGGCTTCACGGTGGTGTCGATGAGCATCTCGCTGATTGCGGTGTTCGTGCCCATCCTGTTCATGGGTGGCATTGTGGGGCGGTTTTTCCGTGAGTTCGCCATCGTCATGTCCTCGGCCATCCTGGTGTCGATGGTGGTGTCGCTCACCACCACGCCCATGATGTGCGCCGCGCTGCTCAAGCCCCACAGCCCGGCAACGGCGCGGCGCAGGGGCTGGGCTGCGGCCTTCAGCCATCGGATCGGTCGCTGGGTGGATCGTATGCAGGTGCGGGGCATGCGCCTGTACCGCCGCAGCCTGGCCTGGTGCCTGCGCCACCAGCCCGTGGCCCTGCTGGCACTGGTGTGTGTGGTGGGGCTCAACGTGTACCTCTACACCGCCATCGACAAGGGCTTCATGCCCGAGCAGGACACCGGGCGCATCTCGGGCTTCATCCGGGCCGACCAGGCCACGTCCTACCAGGCCATGGAGCAGCGGCTGCAGCGTTTCCTGTCCATCGTGCAGGCCGACCCGGCCGTGGAGCATGTGACCGGCTTCACCGGTGGCTGGCAGCGCAACGCAGCGCAGATGTTCATGACGCTCAAGCGCGGGCCCGGGCAGGAGAGTTCGGAGGCCGTGATAACGCGGCTGCGCGAGCAACTCAAGAACGAGCCGGGCGCGCGCCTGTTCATGGTGCCGCAGCGCGACATCCGCATTGGCGGGCGGCAGAGCGGTGCCTCGTTCGACTACACCCTGCAGGCCGACGACATTGGCGACCTGCGCACCTGGGAGCCACGCATCCGCCAGGTGCTGAGCCAGCTGCCCGAGCTGGAGGACGTGAACAGCGACGTGCAGGACTTTGGCCTGCAGACCTCGCTGGTCATCGACCGCGATGCCGTGACCCGGATGGGCCTGACCATGGCGCAGATCGACGCCACACTCAACAACGCCTTCGGCCAGCGCCAGGTGGGCGTGATCTACAACCCGCTCAACCAGTACCGCGTGGTCATGGAGGCCGCGCCGCGCTACCTGCAGAACCCCGAGACGCTGCGCGGCTTCTTTTTCGTCAACAGCCAGGGGCAGCAGATTCCGCTCACGGCGTTTGCGCGCATCACCACCACCAACACACCGCTGTCGGTCAACCACGACCGGGGCACACCCGCCAGCAGCATCAGCTTCAGCCTGGCGCCGGGGGTATCGCTGTCGCAGGCCACCGAGGCGGTGAACAATGCGGTGGCCGAGCTGGGCGTGCCAGTGTCGGTGCGTGGCTCGTTCAGCGGCACGGCGGGGGCGTTCCAGGACGCGCTGGCGGGCCAGCCGCTGCTGATCCTGGCAGCCATCATCACCATCTACCTGGTGCTGGGCATGTTGTACGAGAGCTTGGTGCACCCCATCACCATCCTGTCCACGCTGCCGTCTGCGGGGGTGGGCGCGTTGCTGGCGCTCATGCTGTTCAAGACCGAGTTCTCACTCATCGCACTCATTGGCGTGATCCTGCTGATCGGCATCGTGAAGAAGAACGCGATCATGATGATCGACTTTGCCCTCACGCGGCAACGCCAGCAGGGCGAGCATGGGCGGGCGCCCGTCACCGCAGCGCAGGCCATTTACCGCGCATGCAACCTGCGGCTGCGCCCCATTTTGATGACCACCGTGGCCGCCATCTTTGGGGCCCTGCCACTGGCACTGGGGCGGGGTGATGGTGCCGAGCTGCGCCAGCCGCTGGGCATTGCGATTGTGGGCGGCCTGCTGGTAAGCCAGTGGCTCACGCTCTACACCACGCCGGTGGTGTATGTGGCGCTCGACCGGCTGCGTGCGCGCGTGCTGCGCGCGGTGGGGCGGCGCCGCAAGCCAGCGGGCGCCGCGCCTGGGGCCCCGGTGGTATTGCAAGGAAACGACGGATGACCTCTTTCACTTTTTCACGTCGGGTCGCCTGGCCTGCGCTCGTGGCCAGCGGCCTGTGGCTGGCGGGCTGCGCGCAGACGCCGCCGTACGAGCGGCCCACCATGGACATTCCTGCCGCTTACAAAGAGCAGGCCGCCGCCCAGGCCCAGGGCATCTGGAAGCCCGCGCAGCCACAGGCCTCCACCGCCTTGCCCGAGACCTGGTGGACCGTGTACGGCGACGCTGTGCTGGACCGCCTGCAGCAGCAGGCCGAGGCCAACAGCCCCACCCTGGCGCAGAGCGCTGCCCGCCTGCGTGCGGCCCAGGCGGCCGTGACCAGCAGTGGCGCGGCCGCCTTGCCCACCGTGGGGGCCAATGCCAGCAGCAGCCGCGCGCGCAGCGGCACGCAACTGAGCAATCAGGGGGATGGCAGCAGCACCGCCCGCATCAGCACCAGCCATTCGCTGGGCCTGTCTGCCAGCTGGGAGCTGGACCTGTGGGGCCGCATCTCTGCCGGGGTGAGTGCGGCGCAGGCCAGCGCCCAGGCCAGCGCCGACGACCTGGCCGCTGCGCGCCTGTCGCTGCAGGCTGCCGTGGCGCAGACATATTTTTCGCTGCGCGCGGCCGAGGCCCAGGCTGCGCTGCTGGGCGAGACGCTCAAGGCCTACGACCGCAGCTGGGAGCTGACGCGCAACCGCCAGGCGGCCGGTGTCGCGTCCAGCGCCGATGTGGCGCAGGCCGAGGCGCAGTACAAGTCCACCCAGGTGCAGCTGCTGGAGGCCCAAACCACGCGCAGCCAGCTGGAGCACGCGCTGGCGGCGCTGCTGGGGCAGGCGCCTGCCGCCTTTGCGCTGGAGCCCACGGCCACGTTGCCCGCACCGGCCGACGTGCCCCAGGCCTTGCCGTCCGACCTGCTGCAGCGCCGCCCCGATATTGCCGCTGCAGAACGCCGCGTGGCGGCGGCCAACGCGCAGATCGGCGTGGCGCGCGCGGCGTATTTCCCCACGCTCACGCTGTCGGCAGCGGGGGGCTTCCGGGGATCACCCCTGGCCGACCTGTTCAGCGCGCCCAACCTGTTCTGGTCGCTGGGGCCTGCGCTGGCGGCGTCGATTTTTGATGGCGGCGCGCGCAGTGCTGCGGTAGAGACCGCTCGCGCCAACCACGCGCAGGTCACGGCCGCCTACCGCCAGACGGTGTTGACCGCGCTGCAGGAGGTGGAGGACAACCTCACGGCCGCCGCTGCGCTGGCGCAGGAGGAGCAGCTGCAGCGCGAGGCCACCGCCGCTGCGCAGCGTGCGCTGGACGTGGTGGAGAACCAGTACCGTGCGGGCACCGTGGGTTACCTGAATGTGCTGGCGGCCCAGACCACCGTGCTGTCGTCACAGCGCAGCCTGATCGACGTGAAGAGCCGCCGCCTGACGGCGGTGAATGCGCTGCTGAAGAATGTGGCGGGGCGCTGGGAGGCGCTGCCGCCCGCTTGAACTGAGTGCGCAGCTACATCGCCTTGAACAGGTGCGCGTAGAGGCGGCTCACCGGCAGCCGCTCGGGCCGCCCGCGCAGGCTGATGTGCTGCTTGCCCGCCTCGTCGCGCGTGACGGTGGCAATGGCCGTGGCGCGCACCAGGGTGCTGCGGTGCACCTGCCAGAACTCCTGCGGGTCGAGCTGCTCGATCAGCTCCTTGAGCGCAGTGCGGATCAGGTATTCACGCTCGGCCGTGAGCACGCGCACGTACTTGTCGGCCGCCTCGAAGTACACAACGTCCGCCACCGGCACCATGTGGATCTGCGTGCCGTGGCTGGCCTGGATCACGTTCAGCCGCGTTGCGGCAGTGGCAGGCGCGGTGGCGGGTGCAGTGCCCACGCCAGGCGCGCTCAGCAGCGAGCGCAGCTGGGCCATGGTGGCTTCGAGTTCGGGTGAGGACAACGCCGCCGAAGGTGCAGCGGGTGGTGCACCGGTTGCCGCAGCGGCTGATGCGCGCTGGGCCAGCAGGCCCTGCACCTTGGCCACGGTGCGCGCCAGCCGGTCGGCCTGGATGGGTTTGAGCAGGTAGTCCACCGCCTGCGCTTCAAACGCCTGCACGGCGTACTGGTCGTAGGCCGTGGCAAACACCAGCGCCGGAAAGGGCAGGTCATCTGGCCATGCGTCGGCCAGTTCGGCGGCAGCCTCGATGCCGCTCTGGCCGGGCATGCGGATGTCGAAGAACAGCACGTCGGGCCGCAAGTCCAGCGCCTGCCGCACCGCCGAGCGGCCGTCGCCCACCAGGGCCACCACTTGCAGCTCTGGCCATGCGCGGGCCAGGTCTTGCTGCAGGGCAGCGGCCAGCAGCGGTTCGTCTTCGGCAATCAGGGCACGCGGGGCTCGCTCTGTCATGGTGTGGCGGCAGATTTCAAGGGAAAAGTGACGGTAGCGCTAGTGCCATTTGGCTCTATTGCTATCAATTCGAGAGCGCCTGCGGCGCCGTGCAGCGTGGCCAAGCGCTCGCGCACCTGGGCCAGGCCAAAGCTCTGGCCGGGGCCTGGCACGGGCAGGGTGGCGGGAAGGCCCGCCCCGGTGTCTTGTACCTCGATGACCAGCAACAGGCCTTGGGGGCTTGCCTGGGTGCTTGCACGCACGGTGATGTGGCCGCCTTCCACCTGGGGCTCCAGCCCGTGGCGGATGGCGTTTTCCACCAGCGGCTGCAGCAGCAGCGGTGGCACGGGCACGTCGCGCAGCGTGTCGGGCAGGTCCAGTGTGTAGGCCATGCGTGGGCCCATGCGCACGGCCATCAGCTCCAGATAGTCGCGCAGGCGCTCAAACTCCAGCGCCAGCGGGTGCTGGGTGCTGCGCGATGCGCTGAGCGTGGCGCGCAGGTAGGCAATCATGCGGTCCAGCATGTGCTGCGCCCGGGACGGGTCGGTGCCGATGAGCACGCGCAGGTTGGCCAGGGTGTTGAACAGCATGTGGGGTTCCAGCTGGGTCTCCAGCAGCTTCAGGCGCGATTCGCTGGCGTGCATGCGCGCCTCGGCCATCTTGCTCTCCAAGTAGGCCGACTTGTTGACGGCGTAGAAGTAGAACGTGCCCACCAGCCCCGCAATGGCCGTGATGAGGATGGACGTGCGCTGGTCTGCACCGGAGATCAACGCCCCCGGCGGATAGAAGTGAAAGTAGTGCACGCACAGCGCGTCGGCCAGCAAGGTGCCCGCCAGGTAACCCACGACGATGCCCACCAGGACCAGCGCAATGCCCTGCCAGCCGTGTGGCCAGCCCGTTTCGGCGGCGGAGGGTATCAACTCCCGCCCCAGGTCGATGATGGCCCAGGTGAAGGTGCCGATCAGCACCGAATACACCACGGGCGGCCCATAGGGCTTGTCGGGCATGAACGTGCACTGGATGGTGGCCACGACCAGTGTGAAGGCCACCACCTGCAGGTAGTGCCGCAGCTTGCTGACCCCGTTGAACTCGTGGCGCAGCTTCATGGCCGGTCTTGGCGGCGCTGCAGGGCCTCGCGCTCGCGCTGCACCATGCGCTCGCGCAGGCCGCTGCCGGAGCCCAGCAGAAACACCGACACCCCATGCAGCACCAGCCCCAGCCCCCAGCCCAGCAGCGGGTACACCGACCACGGGCGTGTGCCAAACGCATAGCGCGACATGGCAAAGATGAGGGCGTTGACCAGCACGAAGGCCATCGCATGCAGGTACCAGCCCAGCTTGGCGTTGGCGCGGCGGCGGGCGAGTTGGTCGAGGTCTTCGGGTGTCATGGGCATGGAGCTTTGCATTCTAGGCGGCTCAATGGGCGCAGCAACGCGTCCGCACGGGTGCTGTCATGGGCGTGGCGTGAGTGAGACCGGCTTGAGCGGCTGCAGGTGCTTGGCAAAGAATGCCACGGTGCTTGCATCCACCCGCGGCAGCACGCTGCGGTCAAAGCCGGGCGGGTCGCCCAGCAGCGCGCGGGTCAGGTCGTTCATGCGGTCCAGGGGCGGCATGGGCGACAGCATGATGCCGTGGCTGCCGTCCTGCAGGTCGGCAAGGTGGGTGCAGCGGTCCTGGCACGCGGCCAGCACGGCGCTGCTGTGAAAGCGTGGAATCTGGTTGACGTCCTTGCCCGCGGTGATGAGCCCCAGCGCGATGCGGGGGGTGGCCAGGCTGTCCATGTCGAAGTCGGCCGCAAACGGCACCACGGCCACCGTGGCCGCCACGCGCGGGTCGGTGTGTGCATACAGCGTCTCGTCGCCAAAGCGGTGGCGGATGATGGTGATGGCCACGGCCTTCTTGATGCCGTCCAGCCAGTTGCCGTGCAGGCGGGTGGTGAAGCCGACGCAGGACGAAAAATCCTCCGCCAGATGGGCCTCACAGTGCTGCTTGAAGCGGGCGGGCGACCATTGCCCCCCGGCAAACACCAGGGCGGTGTGGCCCCCGGCCGAACCACCGAACACGCCCACCTTGTCCAGCGCCAGCAGCGGCGCCAGGCGCGCATCCTGTGCGACGGCATCCACTGCGCGGGAGACCTCGGCGGGGCGGCGCTTCCAGCTCTCCGGGCCGGGGGTGGAGTGGTCTTTGTAGTTGTCGCCCGCATGCTCTGGCAGGGCCACCACAAACCCGGCCTGCACCAGAGCACGGGCCAGGTCGGTGTGCACCCAGGGGCTGCCGCCAGAGCCGTGCGACACCACCACCAGACGGCCGTTGCCCGCCACGGGTGTGCCCTGCCAGGCCAGCTGCAGCGCAAAAGGGCCGCGCTGCACGGGCTGGTCGGCCTCTTGTGCCGGATAGAACACCGTGACGGGGCCGTCGCCCTGTTGCCCGGGCAACTCTGCGAGCCCCACGCCTCCATGGGCGGGGCTGGCCGTGATGACGGCTGCGGCCAGCAAGGCTAGGCACCAGGCCATCCAGGTTTTTGTCATGGCCGTGTTTTTGTCGGGAGGAGTCATCATCAGCCGATCAGCGGGGGTTTTGCGCAGCAGCCAGTCGGTCGCGTTCCGCCTGCACCATGCGCTCGTGCAGGTCGCTGCCACCCGCAAGAACGAACACCACCACGCCATGGATGGCCAGGCCGATGCCCCAGCCCAGGGCCGGGAACACCGCCCAGTGCCGCCCGCTGCCCACCGACAGTGCGACCAGCAGCAGATTGACGAGCAGGTACACGCTGGCATGGATGTACCAGCCCATTTTGGCCCCGGCACGGCGGCGTGCCAGACGTTCGAGGGGATCGGTAGTGAAGGTGTGGTTGCGCATGGGGTGCTCCTGTGCTGAGGGATCGTTACGGGGGCTCAGGCGGTGGCGGGTGATGTGGCCAAGGGGGCGCTGCGTTGCACCAGCTTCCACAGCCGCAGCGCGCGGGCCGCAAACAGGCCGTTGAACACGCCATACAGCGCAGCGATCTGCAATGCAAAGCCGCTGTCACGGGCCAGGGCGGGCTGCAGGGCCAGTTCCACCCCCACGAGGTATTTGGTGAGAAAGATGCCCAGGATCAGGGCCAGCGGCATGGCGCTGCCGGGAATGTAGAAGCAGCGCGACTTGCTTTCGTACAGCGTGCCCTGGGGCGCCGCTGGTTGCAGCCACAGCGCCACGCCGGCAATCAGCACGGCGGCGGCCAGCCAGGCGCCCACCGGCAGCAGGGCCTGGCCCGCAGCGCCAAAGGCCGAGGCGATGCCGTACACCGACAGGCCGGTCATCGCCACCGGCATGACCATGGCCCGCACCAGACTCACGTTGCGGGCCAGCAGCTGGCTGCCGCCCAGCCAGAGCAGACCGGCCAGCAGGGCCCAGACCCAGTAGGGCGTGTTTTCGATGATGCGACCCAGCATCTGGGGTTGTTGGACAAGGAGGTTGAGCAGCATGGTGGTCGTCCTGTTGTAAACAATGAATGGAGGGGGGAGGTCAGATCAGTCCGAGTGCGGACCAGACCGTGTGGCCCAGAAAACGGTCGGGCAGCAGCGTGAAGCCGCCAGCCACCATACAGGCGCCGATGTAGGTGCGTTGCATCATCTTGCGGTGGCCGACGATGTTGCGGCGGGCGAGGAACACAAAGGCCATGGCCAACATGCCCAGGGTGACGGGAATCAGCAGGTGAATCAGTCCGAAGCTGCCCCAGCGCGGGCCAGGGCCGCCGGTGATGAAGAGGGCCGACACGGCAGTGGCCACCATCAGCGTGACCCAGGCGTAGCCGGCCGCGCGGTGCAGGCGGGGGCGCTGCGTGGCCCCTTGGCGGGCCCACAGGGCAATGGGGCCGATGGCAACGGCCGCCAGCGCGGCTGCAAGATGGATGGCGATGACGGGGGTGATTTGCATGGCGGGGCTCCTGGCGGGTTCGATGGAACGAACTGTGCCGATGCCCTTCCCGGGGCGCCACAGCCCTGCGACGAAATGCAGCCCACCGGGCGTGAAATGCCGCCACGCGGAGTGAGTGGTGGGCGGATTGGGCCGCCAGAGGCAACGCGGCGGGCGTTTTGCCAGGGGGGCTGAGGCCCACGGCGGATAATCCCGCACCTATTTGCAAGGAGTGCGCGTGGACGTTGTATTGCTGGTCAAGGCCGCCATCATGGGGGTCGTCGAGGGGTTGACGGAGTTTTTGCCCATCTCTTCCACTGGGCACCTGATCCTGGCCGGGTCGCTGCTGGGGTTTGACGATGCCAAGGCCAAGGTGTTTGACATTGCCATCCAGACGGGCGCCATTTTTGCGGTGATCCTGGTGTACTGGGCCAAGATCCGCTCCACGCTGGTCGCCTTGCCCACCGAGCGCCAGGCCCAGCGGTTTGCGCTCAACGTGTTCATCGCCTTCGTGCCTGCTGTGGTGCTGGGGCTGCTGTTTGGCAAGGCCATCAAGGCACACCTGTTCACACCGGTGGTCGTGGCCAGCACCTTCATCATTGGTGGCTTCATCATCCTGTGGGTCGAGCGGCGGCCGCCCTCGGCCACCCGCATCCACAGCGTGGACGCAATGACGCCGCTCGATGCCATCAAGGTCGGCCTCGTGCAGTGCCTGGCCATGATTCCTGGCACCAGCCGCAGCGGCGCGACCATCATCGGAGGCATGCTGCTGGGCCTGTCGCGCCAGGCGGCGACGGACTTTTCGTTCTTCCTGGCCATCCCCACGTTGATTGGCGCCGGGGTATACAGCCTGTACAAAGAGCGCGCGCTGCTGTCGGCGGCCGACATTCCGCTGTTTGCCACGGGGCTGGTGTTCTCCTTCCTCAGCGCGTGGCTGTGTGTGCGCTGGTTGTTGCGCTACATCAGCAGTCACAGTTTTGTGCCGTTTGCCTACTACCGCATCGTGTTCGGCGTCATCGTTCTGGTGACCGCGTGGACCGGCTGGGTGCAGTGGGCCGACTGATAATCGGGCCATGCGTTTCACTACCGGTCGGGTCTCCTTTCCCTTGATTTCCTTGCGGGCGCTGGCGCTCGCCGGCTTGTCGGTCAGCCCCTGGGTGGGCGCCCAGGGCTTGCCAGAGGCGGCCAGCACCGAAACCACGGTGTCCGACAAGGCAGAGAGCCAGCAGGCCGCAGCGCCCAAATTCAACTACGCGATTGGTGCCATCGTGGGCAGCAGCCCCGACTACGCCGGGGGCGATGGCCGCAAGAACAGCCTGCGGCCCGCTTGGGCCATCGAGTACGGCCGGTTTCGCCTGAGCACTTCGCGCGGCAGCGCCTTCATGGGCCACGGCCTGGGGCCCCGCGAGTCCGGCGCCAGCGCCACGCTGGCGCAAAGCGACCGCTTCAGCCTGAGTGCAGCCTTGCGCATTGACAAGGGCCGTGACGGCTCGGATGCCCCCATCCTGGTGGGGTTGCCGTCAGTGCGGTCTACCCTGCGGGCACGGATCAGCGCGGGCTATGCCCTCACCGACCGCTGGGCCGTGGGGGCCGGGGTTTCGCAAGACATTCTGGGCCGCGACGGTGGCGCGCAATGGTCTACCAGCATTGGCTACACCTGGCCCGTGACGGAGCAGACCAAGGTCAGCTTCGGGGCGGGCGCGAGTTTTGGGGACCGCACCTACGTGCGGGGGCATTTTGGGGTGCCGGCCGGTGGCAGCAGCCCCTTGCCTGCGTTCGAGCCACGCGGCGGGCTGTACAGCGTAGATGCCGGGGTGGAGGTCATGACGGCGCTCAACCGGCACTGGGTGGTGCTGGGCGCGGCCCGCGTGTCGCAGCTGCAGGGCGATGCGCGCCGCAGCCCGTTGACCGTGCAGCCGGTGGGCTATTCGGTCTCCGTGGGGCTGGCCTACCGGTGCTGCCGCTAGGCGCATCCGCTGTAGCAAGGGTTCAACGGGAGCGGTTGTGCCTGGCGAAAGTGCTAAGCTGCCGCTCACAGACAGTTACGCCCAGGCGGCCGCACCCCGTGCCATCACCCTGTCGTGGTGTGTGAAGCTGCCCCTTCGCTGATCCTTTCCCCCACTGGGGTATTGCCGCATGACGCCAGAAGCGCCCGAGTTGTCCTCGCACCCGGAGACCGCCCGCCAAAAGGTGTGGTCCAAGGCGGACCTGCTTGATGTGATCACCCGCAGCGCAGGCGCCACCATGGCTGTGATCGACCGCAGCCTGTCGATGATCTATGTGAACGACGAATACGCGCGCTGGTTCGGCACGGTGCCGGAGGAGCTGGTCGGCAAGACACTGGTGGAGGTCTATGGCGAGCAGGACTGCGCCCGGTTCATGCCGTTTGTGAACCGCGTGCTCAGCGGCGAGCGGGTGCAGTACCAGCGCATGCTGCGCACGCCCTACGGCTTTGACGAGTGGCGCACCATCTGCCTGACGCCCTGGCACAACCCGCAAGGCGCGATTGACGGTTTCATCACCACGGCGCTGGACGTGCACGAGCTGCAGGTCACCATGAATGCGCTGCGCGCGGCCAACCAGCGCCTGTCCTCCCACATGGAGAACAGCCCCCTGGCCGTGGTGGAGATGGACCACCAGCTGCAGCTGCTGCATTGCTCGCAGCGCGCGGTGCAGCTGCTGGGATGGCTGCATGTGGCGGGACTGGAAGGGCGGCTGCTGACGGACCTGCTGGCACCTGCCTCGATGGACGACAGCCTGCAGCAGGCGCTGCAGCGGCTGCAGTCCGGCCAGGAGTCCCAGAACCGAGCCGAAACCTGTTTTGTGCGCAGCGATGGCACAGAGGTGCACTGCGAGTGGTTCAACTCTGCCCTGACGGACGCCGACGGCCAGGTGACCTCCATCATGGCGCTGGTGCAGGATGTTTCCGCCAAGATCCAGATCGCGCGGCAGCAGCACTACCTGGCCAACCACGACTCACTGACCGGGCTGCTCAACCGGGCCGCGTTCCAGGGGCGGCTGGAGCAGTCGCTGCTGCATGCGCGGCACACCGACGGGTCGGTGGCGCTGTTGTTCATTGACCTGGACGGGTTCAAGCACGTGAATGACGCCGAAGGCCACCGCGCGGGCGACGAGGTGTTGCGCATCGTGGCCCAGCGCATCGCCAGCACGGTGCGCGCGGGCGACACCATGGCGCGGCTGGGCGGCGATGAGTTTCTGGTGATGCTGGACCACGAGGTGACCCGCGAAGTGACCGACACCATCGGCCACCGCATCATCGACGCCCTGCAGCAGGGCATGACGGTGGACGGGCGCGAGCTGCGCATTGGCGCCAGCATTGGTGTGGCGGTGTACCCTCCGCTGGAGGGAGACATCGACGCGCTGATGAACCGTGCCGACCAGGCCATGTACGCTGCCAAACGGGCGGGTAAGGGCCGTCTGCATTACGCGTTGACGGCCTGAGCCCTTTTCCTCCCTCTGCGCCCCCGCAGAGCAGGGGCACGGCATCACGGCAGCCGGATGCTTTGCTGGAAGTGGAAGAAGTTGCCGGGGTCGTAGGCCGCCTTGATCCGCTGAAGCTGCGGGTAGGCCGGGCCCCAGTAGGCGGAGGCAAAGTCGGCCAGCCGCGCATCCGGGTAGTTCTGGTACACGTGGCCGTTCAGGAAGGGCCGCACGAGCTGCATGAAGCCGTCGAGCCACGCTTCCATCTGGGCGCGCTCCGCCGGGTTGCGCCAGAACACATCCACCACCAGGTCGGCGTCGACATTGCGATGCACAAAGGCGCTGTCGGCCATCGGGTAGCGGTTGATGGCGCCGCCATAGGGCTCCAGATAGGCCAGCGACCAGGGGTTGGGCGACGTCTTGAAGTAGTCGATGATGCGCTGCCAGTCGGCGGGCGAGAGCTGGGTGTTGATGTATCCGCTGGCCTTGGTTTCGGCGATCCCGTCCGGCAGGTTGTCGGGCAGGGTGTAGGGGTGGTCTTCCAGCCACACGTTCATGTCGGGATAGGTGCCGGTCTTGTCCACCAGCAGCTGCGCGCTGGGGATGGCCATCAGCGGTGCAATGGCTGCCAGCCCGTCCTCGCGGCTGCCGCAGAACATGCCCTGCACCATGTACACCGGCACACCGTTCTGGAAGCCCAGGTTCATCATGTAGCCCAATGCTGCGGGCGCACCGGTCTTCATGTAGCCGGCCTGCATCAGCGTGAGCACCTGGGCCGCGTGCACGGCGTCCCAGCTGATGGCCCAGGCCCAGACCTGGGCCAGCCGCTGCATGCGGTAGGTCACCTGCAGCACCACGCCAAAGTTGCCGCCCGTGCCGCCGCGCAGGGCCCAGTAAAGGTCGGAATGCTCCTGCGCGCTGGCGGTGACGATGGTGCCATCGGCCAGCGCCACACGGAAGGAATCGACCAGGTCACTCTGGATGCCGAACGCGCGCGATGTGTAGCCGTAGCCGCCACCTTGCACAAAGCCCCCCACGCACACGCTGCCACAGGCGCCCGTGGGCACGTGCCAGCCCGTGTGGTTCATGGCGCCGTTAAAGTGGTCAAAGTCGGTGCCCGGCAGCACGTGCACGCGTTCACGTGCAGGATCCAGCACCACGCCCTGCAAGTCGCTCAGGTCCACCACCATGCCGCTGTTGACCGAGTAGCCCGCGGTGCTGTGGCCACCACAACGCACGGCCACCCACACGCCATAGGTGCGGGCTACGGCCAGGCACTCCAGCACATCGTTCTCGCAGGCGCAAAAGACGATGATCTCCGGATACGACTGGAAGGCTGGGTTTGACTCCTGCCGCGCTGCGTTGTAGTCGGGGCTGGATGGCAGCACGATGCGCCCTACGATGCGCGCCTCCAGAGCGGCCACCGCCTCCCATGTGAGCACCGGCGTGCTGGCCTGCGCAGCTCTCAACGCCGGCTGTTTTGCCGCCAAGGATAAAAAGTGCGCGACGCGTGCGTCTTTGGCAAGGCGGGCCGAACTTTTGCGATGGGCCATGGCGAGCGATCCTTCAGGAAGTTGCGAAGCCCCGGGTGTACCGGAGCAGGAGCGCTTTGACCAGAGGGAAATGGCAGGCGTGTCTTTCAGCCCGCTGTTGGGCAGCCACCTCTGGATCGTGAAAACGATCTCAGGACGAGGACAGCGCGAGGTCGCCCGTGTTGCGCCGCAGGCAGAACTTGCCGCCCTGTTTGCCGCTGTACATGGCGGCATCGGCCAGCTTGAGCAGGCCAATGGCGTCGGTGCTGTCGTGCGGTGCTATGGCATACCCAATGGTCAGACCGATCTCCACCTGCACGTTGTTCAGCGAAAACGGTGAGCGGAATGCATCCAGCAGCTTGTGGCCCAGCTCTTGCGCCTGCTGCAGGCTGTGCAGCTGTCCAGCCATCACCACGAACTCGTCGCCACCCAGGCGAGCCACCAGGTCACTTTGGCGCACATGGCCTTGCAGGCGCCGGGTCACGGCCACGAGCAGCTCGTCGCCCACGTCGTGGCCATGCTGATCGTTGACGGGCTTGAATCCGTCGAGGTCCATCACGTACACAGCCAGCATTTTTTCTGCGCTACAGCGCGACAGGGCCGATGCGAGCGAGATATTGAGCCCGCGCCGGTTGGGCAGGCCGGTGAGCGGATCGGTGTGGGCGAGTGAGCGCATCACGTCGCGCTCGCGGTTGGCGTCCAGCGCCTCCAACCGCAGCGCCTTGGTGCGCAAGCCCAGCACACGCATGAACAGCAGCATGTCCAGCGTGGCGCCAAACTGGAACGAGTGCAAGGTCCAGAAGTTCACCGGCACCCAACCCTGGATCACGCCAATGACCGTGGCGGTGGCCAAAAAATACAACAGCCAGGCGAGCAGCAGGGTGGAGCCCACCGGGTCGCCCAGCCTTGCGCGGCGCACCGCCCCCGGAATGCCCATGAGCGCTGGCACCAGCCCCAGGATGCTGACGATGCCTGTCACTGCGCGGGTGCTGAGCAGGTCGAGGGCATACAGCGCCGCCAGCACCACGCACAGCACCGCGCCGCCACGCATGCTGCGCAGCAGCCAGCTGCGGGGTCGGTCACCCGCCAAGGCCTGGCTGATGAAGAGAAAGGAGCCGCAGGTGGCCGTGAGCGCAGCCAGACTGGCTGCATGCAACTCCACCCACGGCATATCGCGCCACAGGTACTGCGTGCCCAGGCCGAACAGGTGCAGCGAAAACAGCAGGCTCCCCGCAATGAGCAGTGCGTACTGGATGAACAGCACGTCGCGCAGATTGAGCCACTGCGCCAGGCTGTAGATCAGCAGGCACAGCGCCAGCCCGGTAAGGATGCCCTGCAGCATCTGCTCGTTCAGAGCCTTGCTGTGCCAGGTGGTGGGCTTGTTCATTGTGATGGGCAGCACCATTGCGCCCCGGGTCTCCACGCGCAGCAGCAGGTCGTAGGTGTGTCCGGGCAACATGGCCACGGGCAGTGCATGGGTGCGGCTGCGCAGCGGGCGCTGGGTGTAAGGCTGCAGGCTGCCCAGCGTGGCCTGCTGGGTCACATGGCCTTCTGCAGCCAGGTACACCTCGATGCGTTGCAGCACGGGATAGTCGATGTCCAGCACCCACAGGCCGTTGGATGTCACGGGCACGGTGACCGGGATGCGTACCCACACCGGCTCGGCCCGCACGCCCAGGGTGCCGCTGGTTCCGGGTGGGGCCTGAAAGCGTGACAACTCCGCAAGGACATCATTCACGAGCAGGGTGCCGGAGGGGTCTGGCAGCACAGTGACGGCGGGCCAGGCCTCGATAGAAAGCAGGTCATCCCGCAGTTCAAGGGGGGCTGCCCGCGCACTGGTCGGTAGGGCTGCCAGCAGAAGACACAGTGCCGACAGCAGGCAGGCCACTCGCCACCAGCTGGCAAGAACCGGGCGATGCACAAACCCACTCAAGCGCGTGTACGTCATGAGGCCAGCGCCAGTTCGCCCGGGTTGCGGCGGATGCAGTGTTTGCCACTCTCCTTGCCTGTATACATGGCTGCATCCGCGAGCCGGACCAGGTGCTGTGCATCGTCACTGTCCAGCGGTGCCAGCGCGTAGCCGATGGTCAGGCCCACCTGGATGGAGAGGTGGCTCAGCCGGAACGGCTTTTCAAATGCATGCAGCAAGGCCCGCCCCAATTCCTGGGCTTGTTCGGGGGTGGCCAGCTCGCGCGCCATGACAATGAATTCGTCCCCGCCCAGCCTTGCCACCAGGTCGGTGTGCTGTCGCACATTGGCCTCCAGCCGGTGGCCCACCGCCACCAGCAGGTCGTCGCCCACATCGTGGCCGTAGGTGTCGTTGACTGGCTTGAAACCGTCCAGGTCCATCAGGTAGAGCGCTACCAGGCGTTGGGGGCTGGCCTGCGCCAGCGCCGACTGCAGCGCCATTTGCATGCCGCGGCGGTTGCACAGCCCGGTCAGTGAGTCTGTGTAGGCCAGCGAGCGCATGGTGTCGCGCTCGCGCAGCGCTTCAGAGGCCGCATGGCGCAAGGCGGCAGAGCGTTGGCCGAGCACCCGCAGGAACAGCAGCATGTCAGCCGCTGCGCCGAGCTGGAAGGAGTGCAGCGTCCAGAAATTGACCGGCAGCAGGCCTTGCACCAGGCACACCATGGTCACGGCCGCCGTGAAGTACGCAACCCAGGCCGCGAGCAACGTGGTGCTGACGGAATCTCCCTTGCGTGCCCGTGCCACGGCGATAGGCAGGCTGATGAGAGAGGGCAGGGGGCCCAGGACGCTGATGATGGCGGTGGTGGTCCGGGTGTTGATCAGATCGACCAGGAAGGCCGCGAGCAGCACCAGGCTCAGCACTGCTCCCGCCTGCATCACCCTCAGGAACCGGCTGTGTGGCACGTGGCCCATCAGCGCATGGCCCATGAACAGGAACGAGCCCGCAATGGCCAGCAGCCCCGCCGCCCCTGCTGCGTGGACTTCGATCCAGAGCCGGTCGCTCCAGAGGAACTGGGTGCCAACGCCGAAGAACTGCAGCGAGAACCCGGCACTGCCCACCACCAGCATGCAGTAGTAGAGAAACAGCTTTTCGCGCTGGCTGACCCACTGGGTGAAGCTGTAGACCACCAGGCACAGGGCCAGCCCGGCCAGCACGCCCTGGAACATCTGCTCACGCAGTGACCGGTGCACCAGATACGGCGCCTTGCTCAGGGTGATGGGCACGATCATCGCGCCCGAGGTTTGCACGCGGATCAGCAGTTCATAGGGAGTGTCGGCCGCCAGGTCCAGCGTCATCGCCGGAGTACGGCCCCGCAGCGGGCGCTCGGAATAGGGGCGCAGGTTGCCCAGCGCGGCGTGTTGAGTCAGACGGCCTTGCTGGATCAGGTAGATGTCGACTTCGTTGAGCACCGCAAAATCGATGTTCACGATCCATTCATTGCCCGACGCCACGCGCGACATCAGCGGCACGCGCAGCCAGATGGCCTCCTTGCGCACACCCAGGCTGCCGCCACGGCTGGGGGGCTCTGCAAAGTCAGGCAAGCGTTCCAGTGCGTCTTGCACGCCCCATTGCAAAGATGGGTCGGCCAGCAACGTGGCCACCGACCACACGTTCACCGGGCGGGCGTCGTCTGGCAGCACGAGTGGGCTGGGTTCAGCGGCCCGCGCGGTGGGCAGAGCCAGCACCTGCCACAGTGCCAGCACCAGCAGCCACAGCAGGGGGCGCCAGGGTGTCGGCCTGCCGGGGAGCAGGGCGTTGCGATGCATCGTCGTCATGCCAGTGCTGCCCTGGGGGGGATGCGCCGCACGGAGTGCTTGCCGCCTTGTTTGCCCGCGTACATCGCGGCGTCTGCATGCCGCAGCAAGCCCTGCGGGTCGTCACTGTCGAGGGGGGCCAGCGCGTACCCGATGGTCAGGCCCACCTGGATGCGCAGATGGCTCAGCGTAAAAGGGTGCTCAAAGGCCCGCAGGAGCGAGCGGCCCAGGTCCTCCGCCTGCTCGGGCGTGGCCAGGTCGCGGGCCATGATGATGAATTCGTCACCGCCGAGCCGGGCGACCAGGTCGGTCTGGTGCCGCACATTGGCCAGGAGGCGGTGGCCCACGGCCACCAGCAGGTCGTCGCCCACATCGTGGCCGTGCGCGTCGTTGACAGGCTTGAACCCATCCAGGTCCATCAAGTAGACCGCTACCAGCCTTTGGGGTGAACAGTGGGCCAGCGCGGCGTGCAATGCGTGCTGCAGGCCGCGCCGGTTGCTCAGGCCGGTGAGCGGATCGGTGTTGGCCAGTGACTGCATCAGATCCCGCTCGCGCATGGCCTCCTGGGCCTGCGCCTGGGCCGCGCGGGCGCGCAGGCCCATCACGCGGAAGAACAGCAGCATGTCCAGCGTGGCGCCAATCTGGAACGAGTGCAGTGTCCAGAAATTGGCAGGAATCCAGCCTTGCACCAGGCACACCATCGTTCCGGCGGCCACGCCAAAGGCGATCCACGCCACCAGCAGGGTGGCGCCAATGGGGTCTTTGTGCCGCACTCGCGCCATGGCGGCAGGCAGGCTGATGAGCGAGGGCAGTGCCCCCGCCAGACTCATGAAGGCAATGGCAAGGGGCACGGTCAACCAGCCCACCACCAACGCGATACAGACCGCTGCGGTGACGGCCGCGCCCACCCGCATGGTGCGCGCATACCGGCTGCCAGGGGTGTCGCCGGCCAGCGTGTGGCCCAGGAACAGAAACGATCCCGCCAGCGCCATCAGCCCTGCAGCCGGACCCGAATACCGGTCCATCCACGGGTTGTCGGGCCACAGATACTGCGGGCCGACGCCAAAGAACTGCAGAGAAAAGCCCGCACTGCCCAGCACCACCAACGCATAAAAGCCGAACATGCGATCACGCTGTGTGACCCACTGGATCAGGCTGTACGCGAAGAGGCAGAAGGCCAGCCCGTTGAGCAGGCCCTGCAGCATCTGCTCGCGCAGGGCCTGGCTCAGGTGAATGGGCATTTCGCTGACCGTGATGGGCAGAATCAGCGGGCCGGTGGCCTGGACCCGTATCAGCAGGTCGTAACGTTGCCCCGGCTGCAGGTCAAAGGCCATCGCAGGCGTGCGGCCAGTCAGCTGCGCTGGGTCGGACTGGCGTGCTCGGGCCTGCTGGAGCAGCTTGCCACCCCGGGCCAGGTACAAATCGGCCCTGAGCGAGCTGTAGCCAATGTTGACCACCCACGGGGTGCGCAGCGCCTCGGGCGCAACCAGGGGGATATGCAGCCACATGGCCGCCTTGTGTACGCCCAGCGAGTTGTTGCTCCGTGCTGGAGCCTTGAACTCGTCCAGGCGGTCCAGCATGTCCTGTACCGAGAGCTCGTAGGTGGGGTCGGCCTTGAGGGTGATGGCCTCCCAGGCATCCACCTTCGGCCTGTCCTGTGTGAGCACCAAGGGTTCGCTCGCCTGTGCGCTCCGGGGTAGGGTTGCAGCCAGGAGTACCAGCAGACACAGCACCCAAGTTGCCACGCCGCAACACATGCACCGCAAGCGGGCCAGCATCGGGAGTTTGCGCGGCAGCGGTTGCATTGGCGTGGTGGCTACGGCGATGTGGCTTGCTGTGCCTGGCCTGTCTGGCCCGCCTGCGCGGGCTTTGCCTTGCCAGCCAGGCCCCGGCTCCAGCTGCCAGAGGTGGTCAGTCGATCCTCGATGCGGTTGAGCCAGCCGGGGGCATGGGGGTCGTCGCTCCAGCTGTGCACCACGGTGTCCACCTGGTTGAGCAGTTCGGTGGGCAGTTGCAGCGGGCGCGTCTGGCTCATCAGCACCCGGCTCATGAAGTGGTAGCCCAGCGCCCGCGTGAGCATGCGCACGATCGAAAAACGCGGCAGCAGCAAACCCACCACCGCGTCGATGGCGCGGGCCAGCAGCAGAACGCACCAGAACAGCAAGGCCGACAGCCAGGGCACGGGCTGGTTCAACCCCAGGTCCTCGGCGGTTTCTCGCCCGCACAGGTAGCGGGTCATGAGCTGCGGGAAGGGCTTGACGATGCGCCAGGGCAGCGCGTTGGCCATGGTCTGCATCAGGGCCTGCCCCAGGGCCGGGCGCGGGTCGGGCGTGACCGGCTCTGCGCGGCCACGGGCCTGCATCAGTGCCATCAGTGCATCGCCCTGCGCCATCGTTTCCACCATCAGGGAGCGGTCGATGCCAAGAACGTGACCCACCACGTTCCAGGCGTGGAGGTAGGCTTCTTCGTCGCCGGGCGGCAGACCGAGACCCAGCCGACGCATGCTGCGCAGGAACACGTAGCCGAAGGTCAGCAGCGTATAGGCCAGCTCCTCCTGGTTGCAGGGCAGACCTTTGGCGGCCAGATTCCAGCCACGTGCATACAGGGTCTGGTACATCACGGACCGGCCACCACCAGCGGGGGCTGCACGCGGCACCACCAGGCCGTCTCCGCCAGCCTTCCATTGCGCGATGGCATGTTCGGGGCTGCCGTGCAGGATGAGATTGCGCACCGTGGCGTGGATCAACCGCACCTTGAGCACCTGTGCCACACCGGCACCCCGTGGGCTGAGGCCTCCGTGCAGCATCACCGGGAAGATCATGGCCGCCGTGGAACGGATACGGTATTCGGTGTTCTGTTCCAGCTGGCCGGTCGTGTGCAACACGCTCGACAGGTCCGGGACCACATAACACTCGGGCAGGCTGGCACAGAACAGCAGGATGCAAGACAGCGCACCGTGGTCCATGAAGAGTTTTTCGGCGCGCTCGATCTTGCGGGCATCGGCCCAGGGCGGCAGCACCTGCGCCGCCTGCACATAGTCGTTGAGCGCCTTGGCCATCTCGGCGGTCACATAGCCTTTGGCGGCCTTGTCACCATCCCCCACCTGCACCGGGCCTTCGGTGGCCTGCCAGGTGGCCAGCGTGGCGTTGTCGGTCCACTGACTGAACAGCAGGTTCACCGTGTTGATGTGCGCCCATTGCGGAGCGTCGGCGGCGACGTCGCCGGGGGGCCAGGGCCCAAGGATCCTGGCAATCGTTGCATCAGCCAAGGGGTCGGCGTGGTGCTGCATGGGTGCCAGATCGGCAGCTGGCAGCAGAGGGTTGTGGGGCTTGCTGGTCATGCCGCGACCTTACCCGGTGCGCGCCAGCGTTGGAAGCCCGCCAGCGCGCAGAGCAGCGGAATCCCCATGGCAAAGGCTGCAATGGTCCGGATTTCCACCGGGCTGCCCAGAATCATCTGGAACACCATGCCAGCCGCGTAGATGGTCAGCGGCACCATGGCGTGGCGTCGCAGGAAGGGGCTGGCGGGTTGCAAGGGGAGCTGGCGCACCGACATGCGAAAGCTGAAGATGATCACAAAGGCCACGAACACCCAGCCGAAAAAGCCCTGCACGGTTTCGCCAAACCAGGCCCCATCGGTCTTGGCCATGATCCACGCCTTGAGGGTGTACACAAAGTAGGGGTCTGCGCCCAGGTCGAACGCGGTCACGATCATGGCTGCCAGAAATGACAGCATGGCGGCATTGCCCAGGCCGGGAGCGCCGTCCACCGCCGATTGCCAGACGATGAGGTTGCTGATCACATAGCCCGCATACGTCAGTGCAAACCACATCATCGGAATGACCAGTGGCACGTCCAGCAGACGGGGGCCCAGCACATCGGTGTAGGTGTAGTGCCCGAAGAACCAGCCCCTGCTGGAGCCCATCTGTTCGGCAAACCAGCCCAGGCTGACCGCGATCAACACAAACTGCAGGGCAGCGCGGGTGCCCAGCAGATGCGCTGCACTGGTCCAGCAGCAGGCAAACATCAGCACCGAGGCGATGACGATGGCGATGGTGGTGTCATTGTGGGTGCGCACCGCTGTTGCGATGACAAAGGCGGCCAGCAAGGCAAAGCTGAGCGCGGGTAGGCGCCCGGCCGTCGGGGGCTGTGCAGACATGTCGGGTGTATCACGCTGTAACAATTTCGCCAGTGTAGGGGATTGGCGCGGCGTGTGTGTCCCCTGTTTGCCCTGATCCGGGGGCGGTGTGGGGCGTTTTTTCGCGCCCTGCGGTCCGAATTTGGTGGTAAGGCGGAACGCAGGCGACCCTGCGCGGGGATCTGCCAGTACGACTTAAGTCTGGCGGGGCGTGAGCATGGCCAGGTTGAGCAGCGCTGCCTCAATGGCTGCTGCAGTGGCCACGGGCTGCTCCATGGGAAACAGGTGGCTGCCGTCCAGCATCATGGTGCGGCCCTCGGTGACACGCAGCGTCATGGCCATGCCGACCTGCTTCATCTCTTCAGAATCGCGCCCGCCGATGAAGGCGGCCGGGCACTGCAGCGGGTGCTTGCTGAGCAGGCGGCCCAGGTTGTGCGGTAGGGTGTTGTAGATGGCGGTTTCCACCGCGCGGTCAAAGCCCAGCACCCGCTTGCCGTCCTGGTCTTGCAGGCCGTGGGTGATGTAATCGTGCAACACATCGGGGTGCCAGCGTGCAAAAGCCTTCTTCTTGCGAAAGTGCTCCAGCGCCTCTTCGTTGCTGGCCCAGCTGAACCGCCGCTGGCGGCTCACCCGGCCCGGCGATATCGAACCCACCACCTGGGTGCGCTTGGCCACGCTGACCACGTTGGCCTTCCAGCCGCCAATAAGGGGCGAGTCGATCAGCAGTACCCCGCGCACCAGTTCGGGGTGGCGGGCGGCGGCCATCACGCTCAAAAAGCCGCCCAGCGAATGTCCCACCAGAAACACCGGCTGGCCCAGGCGCTGCACCTGCACCGTTGCAAAGTCGGCCAGCTGCTGCACCAGGTGTGGCCAGTTGCTGGTCACCGGGTACTGCGGGTCGTGGCCATAGCGTTCGACCGCGCTGACTTCAAAACCCCGGGTCTTGAGGTGCTTGAACAGCACGCGGTAGGTGCTGGCCGGAAAGCTGTTGGCGTGGGAGAAAACGATGGGGAGCATGGGG
>NZ_JBWKYJ010000075.1:0-22979 GCF_059423685.1 Acidovorax sp. GW460-11-11-14-LB4
CCCCCACTTCACCCCGGTGCCCCTCGACAAGGCCTACCGCCTGCTCAACCACGGCCCCGTCGTGCTGGTGTCGGCCGCCCACGCGGGCCAGCACAACGTCATGGCGGCATCGTGGGCCTGCGCACTGGACTTTGCGCCGCCCAAGGTCACGGTGGTGCTCGACAAGGCCACGCGCACGCGCGAGCTGGTGGAGGCCAGCGGCTTCTTTGCACTGCAGCTGCCCACCGTGCCCCTGGCCGCGCTGACTGTGGCGCTGGGCACCGACAGCGCCAAGACCACGCCCGACAAGCTGCAGCGCCACGGCGTGGAGTTGTTTGAAGCCCCCGGCCAGCCCGCGCAGACCATGCCCCCGCTGGTGCAAGGCTGCGCCGCCTGGCTGCTGTGCCGCGTGATCCCCGAGCCGCACAACCAGCAGGCCTATGACCTGTTCATCGGCGAAGTGGTGGCCGCCTGGGCTGACGACCGCGTGTTCCGCAACGGGCACTGGGAGTTCGACACCGCGCCGGATGACCTTCGCACGCTGCACTATGTGGCGGGCGGGCAGTTTTATGCGACGGGGGCGTCGGTGCGCGGCTAGGGCCGCTCAACGTTCATGCAACCCATGACGACGGGGCAGCCGCAGACCGGTTGTGCCCGCCCCGTATCACTCCCCGTCCGAAATCCCCAACTGCTTGAGTTCTGCAAATTTGGCCGCCATCGTCGGGTTGCCGCGTGTCAGCTTCTTGATCGTGAGGTCTTCGGCCTTGTCGTTGGCCAGGCGCAGGTTGTTGGCCGACTTGTGCAGCGCCTCCTTGGTCTTCTCCAGGTCCTTGATGGCCTCGTCAATGCGCTTGATGGCTTCCTCGAACCCGTCCGATGCCAGGCGCCAGTTGCGCCCAAACGCGCCCTTGAACTCTTCCAGCTGCGATTCGAACTTGGTGATGTCCAGGTTCTGCGCCTTCACCAGCGCCAGCTCCGACTTGTACTGCAACGACTTCATCGCAGCGTTGCGCAGCAGCGTGATGATGGGGATGAAGAACTGCGGCCGCACCACATACATCTTGGGATAGCGGTAGAACATGTCCACGATGCCGGTGTTGTACAGCTCGCTCTCGGGCTCCAGCAGCGACACCAGCACCGCGTACTCGCAGCCCTTTTCGTTGCGGTCCTTGTCCAGCTCTTTCAAGAAGTCTTCGTTGCGCTTCTTCGTGGCCGTCTCGTCGCTCTCGTTCTTCATCTCGAACATGATCGAGACGATCTCGTTGCCCGCCTCGTCCAGGTCGCGAAAGATGTAGTCGCCCTTGCTGCCGCTGCGCGCGTCGTTGTCCTTCTCAAAGTAGGCGCGGGGAAACGCCGTGGCGCGGATGCGGTTGAACTCCGTCTCGCAGTGCTGCTCTAGCGTCTCGCCCACCATCTTGGTGGACAGGCGCGCCTTCATGTCCCGCAGCCGCGCAATCTCGCCGTCCCGGTCGCGCAGCTGCAAGGCGTACTGCTCCTTGATGGCGGCCTCCTCCAGCTGCTTTTTCACTACCACCAGGTTCAGGTTGTTTTGAAGCTCGTCGCGCTCCCGCGCCACCACCGTGACTGCCTCGGTCACCGCCAGCCTGCGCGCCACCTCGGCAGCGTCCAGTTGTGATTTGAGCTGCTGTATCTCGGCGTCCTTTTGGGCGGCCACGCCCTGCAGCTGCTGCGCCAGCCGTGCTTGTGCCAACTGGTCCGCCGCCTGCTGCGCCTGCCGCGCACGCTCCAGCTCATTGGCCAGCGCGTCGCGCTGCTTCTCTATCGCGCTCAGGGCCTGCGCCACCGCCAGGTCACGCTCCACCGCGCCCGCGCCCAGCTGCGCCTTCAGGGCCTGAATCTCGGCATCTTTGGCCGCCGCCGACTTCTGCAGTTCATTGGACACCTGGGCCTGCGCCAGCGCCACCGCATTGCGCTTGTCCTGCTCGGCCAGCTCTAGTCGCTCGTGCAACTGCGCGGCGAAATCCGCGTCCCGCACCTGCTTGAGGATGTCGGCATACCCGGTCTCGTCAATCTTGAACGCCTTGTTGCAGTGGGGGCAGATGATGTCGTGCATGGCGGTCACCGTGTGGGTTGTTTGTGTTTCGTTGGGTGGGGAGCATAGCGGTCAGCAGTGTGAGCAGACGGAGTCTTGCGAAGCCTCGTGCAGTGCGCTGACAGACCCAGCGTGAACGGCACCCGTGGATTCATACCGCGTCAGTCATCAGCCATCGCCCTGGGGTGGCAGCTCCTGCATCGCACCCATCTTGCTGATGACCAGCTCAATGAACGCCGACACCGCCAAGGGCAGGTAGCGCCTGCTGGGGTAGACCATGTGCACGCCATGCCCCTGCCGGTGGTATCCAAGAAGTATGGGCACCAGCAGGCCAGCGCGCAGATCGCGTTGCGTCAGCGTGGAGGGCAGCAGCGCAATGCCCAAGCCCGCCAGCGCGGCCTTGCGCAAGGCCTGTGCCGTATTGCCACTGAAGCGGCCAGTCACCTGCACCTCGGCCGGTGCGCCATCCGGCCCCGTCACGCGCCAGGTGGCCTTGCCGCTGGGGTGGCTGAACGCCAGGCAGTCGTGGTCCACCAGGTCTTGCAGCGTGGCCGGAACACCCCGGCGGGCAATGTAGGCCGGGCTGGCCACCAGGCCGTCGCTGCCCGCGTCCAGCACCTTGCGGGCGAACAGGCCCGAGTCCTCCAGAATGCCGCCGCGAAACGCCACATCAATCCGGTCTGCAATCAGGTCGGCGCGGCCGTCGCTCAGCACAAAGTCCACCCGCACCTTGGGGTGCGCGACCAGGAACTCGGTCAGCCACTCCATCGCAAAGAAATCAAAAAAATCAGCCGGGGCCGCCACCCGCACCAGGCCGCTGGGCTCCTGGTTCACCGCCAGCAGCTCCTCGCCCGCATCCATCAGCCCCTCTACCGCGCCGCTGCAACGCTCCAGAAACACCTGTCCCGCGCTGGTGAGCGTGAGGTGGCGGGTCGAGCGCTGCATCAGCCGGGTGCCCAGCTGCGCTTCCAGCTGCTGCACCCGGCGGCTCAGGGTGTTGGGCGGCACGCCCAGGCGGCGCGATGCCTCGGCAAAGCTGCCGCAGCGCACCACCTGCACAAAGATGGCCACGTCGTTCAGATCCAGCATGGTCACGCTCATTCATTCGATTAGTGGACGAGTGCAATCATATTGCGCTATCTAGTCAATCAATCGATGAATTTTTAAGCTACAGGCATCAGTTCAACACCTCCAAGGTTCTCTGTATGTCTGCACCCGCCACCGCCCCACGCGCCATCGCCCACCGCACCCGCGGCACCACGCACGGCCCCATCACCCGCCTCATGAGCCCCGGGGACCTGGGCCAGGTGCTCAAGCCCTTCATCTTTTTGGATCAGGTGCACTTTCAGCCCGGTGCAGCGCAACAGGGCTTTGGCATGCACCCCCACTCGGGCATCGCCACCGTCACGTTCTTGTCGCAAGGCGATGTGCGCTACGAAGACAGCACCGGCCAAGCCGGCCTGCTGCCTGCGGGTGGCGTCGAATGGATGCGTGCTGGCAACGGCGTGTGGCACACCGGCGCCCCCGTGGGCGACACACCGGGCCGGGGCTTTCAGCTGTGGGTGGCCCTGCCCGCCGCGCTGGAAAACGCCCCCGCCCACAGCCAGTACCTCGCCCCCGAACTGGTGCCTCAGGTGGGCCCGGTGCGGGTGCTGCTGGGCGAGTACGGCGCAGTGCACAGCCTCGTGGCAGCGCCCGAGGGCATGACCTATCTGGCCGTGCAGTTGGCCCAGGGCGAACGCTGGACCTACACCCCGCCCCCCGGCCACACCGTGGCGTGGGCGGCAGTGGCCAGCGGCGCACTGACGGCGGGCGAACCCATTGCGGCAGGCGAGCTGGTGGCGTTTGAGCCCACCCACCAAAGCATCGACTTTGTGGCCACCGAAGCCACCCGCTTCGTGCTGGGCTCTGCCGTGCCGCACCCGCATGAGCTGGTCATGGGGACTTACTCCGTGCACACCAGCCAGGCAGCACTGCGGCAGGGCACCACAGAAATCCGGCGCATTGCAGGGCAACTGCGCCAAGCCGGGCGGCTGGGTTAATCCCTTTCACCCCCCCCTCCACATTCGACTTTTCACCGTTCTCTTTCCCTCCACCCACTTCACTCATTGACCAAGGAAATCACCATGAACATCGGCATCATCGGCTCAGGCGCACTCGGCTCTAACGTGGCACGCGCATTGGCCAGCAAGGGCCTCTCGGCCACCCTCTCCACCCGGCGTGGGCCGGAATCATTGGCCCCGCTGGTGGCCGAACTGGGCCCCACCATCAAGGCGGGCACCGTGGCAGAGGCTGCCGCCGCAGACATCGTGCTCATCGCAGTGCGCTGGGAAGACTTGGGCCAGGCCCTGGGTGGCCTGCCTGCGTGGAATGGTCGCATCGTCATCGACGGCACCAACCCCGTGGCGTTTCTGGACCCCAACTCGCCAGATGCCCAAGACCCCAGCAACCCGCTGGCGGCCTACGGCATCAAGGCCATCGACCTGGGCGGGCGCTCGTCCAGCGAAGTGTTCAGCGAATTCGTGCCCGGCGCCCGCGTGGTCAAGGCATTCAACCACCTGGACGTGAACCTGCTGGCCCAGCCCCAAGTCTCCGGCGGCCAGCGCGCCATGTTCTATGCAGGCGACGATGCCGCCGCCAAGGCCGCAGTGCGCAAGGTGCTGGACGCCATCGGCTACTTCCCGGTGGACCTGGGCACGCTGGCGGTGGGCGGGCGTTTGTCGGAGCTGCCGTTTGGTGCGTTGTCGAGCACGCAGTTCATCAAGATTTGAGAAGGGGTATCTGCCCTGGCACTTTCAGACCCCAGGGTAGCTCGATCAAAACATGTTGCCGGGGGGCTGTGGCTGAGACCCTGCTCCACCACCGGGGTGTGCGGTCAGCCCGTGCGAACAGCTAAAAAATCACACCAATCGATGCGCCGCATCCTTGCACTCAGCGAGCCATGACGCCGCCCCGCAAGTCCCTGCAGCGCTGTGGGGTAAATTGCCCCGCATGCCGAACACCTCTTCGCCCCCCTCTGCGGCCGCCCCCGCATCCCTCATCGACTCCCGCCAGGCCGCGTGGCGCCTGCTGACCACGCTGGGCCTGGTGGTGCTGGGCAACAGCAGCATGTATGTGGTGTCGGTGGTGCTGCCCGCCGTGCAGGCCGAGTTTGGCGTGGGCCGCGCCGATGCGTCGCTGCCCTACACGCTGATGATGGTGTGCCTGGGACTGGGCGGAATCTGGACCGGTCGCATGGCCGACCGGCATGGGCTGATGCCGGTGCTGTGCGTGGGCGCGGTGGCCGTGTGTGGCGGGTTTGTGTGGGCGGGGCTGTCGGGCAGCATCTGGGGGTTTGGGCTGGCGCACGGGCTGATGGGGCTGATTGGCAGCTCGGCCACGTTTGCGCCGCTGATGGCAGACACCGCGCTGTGGTGGAACAAGCGGCGGGGCATTGCGGTGGCGATCTGCGCCAGTGGCAACTACATTGCGGGCGCGCTGTGGCCGCCCATCGTGCAGCACGGCATTGAGCTGATCGGCTGGCGCCACACCTATGTGCTGCTGGGCATTGCGTGTGGGGTGGGCATGCTGTTGCTGGCACTGCGCATGCGCCAGCGCGCGCCCATGGTGCAGATGGATGCAGCATCGGCAGCGATGGCACCGGCCGCGTCGGGTGCAGCGCCCTCGCCATTGCCGCTCGATCGCAGCCGCCCGTTCGGCCTGCGCCCGCTGCATGCACAGCTATTGCTGTGTGTGGCGGGCGTTGCGTGCTGCGTGGCCATGGCGATGCCGCATGGATTTATGGAATGTGTCAACGGTATTTTTGAAATTTTTCCTAAGAAGAATTGCTCAAATACTTCAACCATGGGGTACTCTGGTGTTCTCAACGTCGAATGGATCGCGTTGCTCTAAGTTTCCCGACACGTTATGAGATTGGTACTGCAGTCCCTTTCACGATGAACCGAATTTAGAGAGGAGAGGGGCTGAGAGCAGGACTCCCTAGTCCGACGTAACCGGCTGGACGCCGGAACTGTTCATCGCGCGTGTCACATCTGGCTCGATAGTTGGAAGTCGAGCAGTCACAAGTGTTGGCGTGTGGGGACTACGGTTAGCAGGGTCCCTCTCATACCCTCTCGGATATGCACTTATTGTCACTGCCAGAGCCCTCGTTTGTTCACATGCGCAAATAGCGTCGAGAGAGCGGTCAGCACCTCAGTGTCCCTTAACACCTCGTTGATGTTAGTGAGATTTGTTGGGACGTGGGTGCCGTTAAGTTCCACCAACCGCTTAAACACTTGTTCCACTAAGCTTGTCCTCGGCACAAGTACGTAGTGCACTTCGCAATCTAACCCGTTGGCGAGTCTGGTTAGGGTGTTCAAGGAAAGGGTTCCATTTGCCTCACCTTGCTCCAAATTGCGAACTCCCTGAGCCGTCATGCCCAGACGCACTCCGAGCGCCTTGGAACTCATGCCCAATGCGAGTCGAATGGTCTTAGTCCAACCACACCTGGGTGTGGAGGCACGTTGCAGTTTTGCAAACTCGCAAAACTGCCGATCCAGTTCGGCCAGGCGGGAGATATCCAGTCGATTCTTCAAGTGACGCAAATGAGATTTAGGCAACTAAGGGGTTGTCCATGCCGGGAAGTTCGGACAAGTGAAGACTTTCCATTGAGGGGCAGGTAGACGTTCAGCCATCAATAGCGCTGAATCCTCCGCTATCTTCGGGCTCAATGTCCTGAATGGGACCAAATAGTCTCATATTACTTGAACCAAAAATCATGCTTCGTGTAGAAAAAGCGACCCTGGGAAAGTTCGGAGAGCCAGAGTTGGCGAGCCTCATCAACGCGCGTGGATGGCAAGCGGTCCTGCCGGAATCTCTGGATGACCACCACCTTTTGTTGGTCTCTGATCAGCTTCGGGACCTATTGACTGGGCAGGGGTGGGATGCGACGCGAGGGCCAGGAAGTGCTGCGTTGCCAATCAGTTTGCTGTTGCTTTCCAAAGCTGGCGCAAAGCGCTCCGGCCAGGGACTTGATGTCGAGATGGGGACCCTGCATGAGGCCATTACCCTTCTCAACGTCACCGTGGACAGGGAGATCGTGAACCGGATGCTCCAACGCCGTGACGGCACTACAGGGGCAGGGTTGATGCAGGGTCTGGGCTTGCTGATTCAGAACTAGTCGGAATCTTTCAGATCACTGCGTACCGCCTGTCCTGACGCCAAGGCTCGAAAGTCGGTCTTGACGATCTTGAGGAGTTCGTTGACCGATGCAGTGTCAATGTCTTGGCAGTACGCCGCAGCGATAAGCGTCAAAGGATGAATGTGCAGATGCTCCGCCAATCCTTCGATGGTACGGATACCCGGCACCTGGTGGCCCTGCTCAATGCGGCTGATGTGTCGTCGACTGGTCGCGAAGAGCATGTCTTCCTGCGTCACGCCGCGTGCCGCACGCAACTGCTGCAGTGCGCGACCAATGTCGGCTTCGGGACGAGCATTCTTTCGGGAGACCATTCGCCCGATTTCCGCCGAATGCGACCAAGAAGACCACGACCAATTAGTCTCATTGCTTTGTTACATCTCGGGGAATTTTGTTTTCTTTTGAATTCGCTCCTGGAATCCAGGTCATGTCTCTACTCTTTCTGGATTTCGATGGCGTCTTACATCCAGAGCACTGCCACGAGTCCAAACACTTTTGCTGCTTGGAAGTGTTTGAGCAGGCAGTGCGGCAAGCCCCCGATATTGAACTGGTTGTCACCAGTACATGGCGGCTGCAGAATTCGCTCGAGCAACTTCGGAAACGGTTCTCTATTGATGTGGCGGCCAGGATCGCTGGGGTCACGCCACGGTTTGCAGACCTGAAGGATGTGCCTGCTACTCTTGTCGGCTATGAGCGCGAAGCGGAGTGTCATGCATGGCGTTGGTCCCACAATGTGCCTCATCTGCCGTGGCTGGCCGTTGACGACCGATTCTGGCTCTATAGGCCGTTCTGCCCTTCATTGTTCTTGGTTGATGGCAGTACGGGACTCAATCCAGAGCTTGGGGCGCAATTGATCGCTAGATTGCGTAAAACCCTCTAAGGAGTCGTCATTCCACCGTAAACACGACGCATGAGAAAGTCGCTTTAGATATTTGCTGCGCTCGCTAGGAAGCCATATGCTTGCCACGGGTACCGTATGATTTTGGATAGAAGCAAGCCCCCGGTGCGACCTCTGCGAAAGCATGCCCCCGGGGGCGACGGGTTTGATGAGTGCACGATAGAGTCACTTTTCGACTTTCGTGAGAAGTGCTCAAAAGAATTTGATGACCTGGGATTGCAAGTTACGAGCGGGATCGGCCGGTTTCCACGGGTACGCCAAAAGAGGCCGATCAAATTGGCCCTGATGTTTGGCATCGTGGACGTACACAGAGTGCTCAACGCTTTGGCCGACATCGATTCATTTGTCCAGAATGCTGAATAGATGAATGCCTACAGCGATTCCTCAGTTCTGCAGCTCCACTTGTTGCTCCATTTGGGTGACAGACTTCGGCGTCTCAGAAAATCTCAAGGACTGAGCACGGTGGAGATGGCGAGTCGCGTGGGAGTCTCGCGCAGGACGCTCAGTGCCGTCGAAGCGGGAGATCCCACGTCGTCCATGGGCACCTACTTGAAAGTCATATCCGCTTTGGGCATCCTGGGCGACTTGGCGTTATTGGCGGATGACGCCATGCGATCAGTCACTTCAAACACTGCGGCTGCTGGGGCAAGCAGTGAGGCGCTGTTGGCTCGCATCGTGGTTTCCGCAGATACCTCTCGCCACCGGATCCAGGATCTGCAAAGTCTCGCCCTGCACGAAGAAGCAGTGCGACGCGTTCGCGCTGAGCCTGCGTTGATCCAGCAGGCCCAGGCAGTTCTTCAAAAGTGGTTGGATGCTGGGGACCAGCGCTCGGCCAGCCTGTGGGTTGAGTGGAAAGACATCCTGGAGCATCGCAAGTGGCGTAAGGCACTGGGGAGAACCCACCGAGCGCAGGAACTGAGGCAAGCGTCCCCGATGACCGCTGTTCTGCCGCCAGAGGTCCGAAAACGCATCCTCCAAGAAGTCCGAGAACTGAAGGAAGGCGTCGTTATTGAAATCGCCGGTAGGGCTCGTAAATGACAAGTGTCGTTCGGACAAGCCTCTGGCAGAGGCCAATATTTGACGTTCAATCCCAAGGATTGCACTATCAGTGTTTCGAGCTCATACCCAGCCACTTCCACGGAGCAAGCCATGGCCCTTGAAGACGACATCGCAACTCTCACCGTGCTCGTACAGGACATGCTCGCAGAGTCAGGAGAAATAGCCGGTTTTGAAGCAAGAGCGTGGCTGGACCGTTGGCTTACTGGTGTGGTCCCAGCATTGGGAAATCGGAGACCTATCGATGTGCTCAATGAGCCCGATGGCCTGGAGGTAGTGAGGAGCTTGCTCTCGCGAGCCCAATCTGGTGCGTACTCGTAAGCAAAGGCAGGGAGTTGGCTAGCCGTTATTCGATCTGAATCTCTCGCCATCCCCGTCGGCCGATTCACACCCTGCAGAATGCCAAGGCTATGCCCTCAAGCCAGAGCTCCCCGTATCTCCCTGCGTCAGTTCCCCGTAGCGCGGACGTCGCTCTGTACCTAGATCTCGATGGTGTTGTTCACCATGAAAAAGTGCTCTGGCATCCCAGGAAGGGTATCTACATGAGCCCGTATGAGGCGGCAGGACACACTCTTTTCGAATGGGTGCCTATCTTGGAGTCTGTGCTTGAACCATACCCGGCAGTCGCTCTTGTGCTGAGTAGCACTTGGTGCATCCGCCCCGGATACAGCGCTACCCTCAAACGCCTTCCGGCCGCTTTGCGTGCCCGGTTCATTGGTGGGACGTACCACAAGCGTGTCCATGGCGTGGACCCCTGGAACCTGTCCATGTTTCGCGCCACCCCCCGGGGTGTGCAAGTTCAAGAAGACGCGCAACGCCGAAAGCCCCGGCAGTGGATTGCTCTCGATGACGATTTGGAAGGTTGGCCTGACTCCTGTCGGGAAAATTTGGTCGCGTGCGAAGGAACTACCGGCTTGTCCAACCCTGTAGTTCAACACGAGTTGAAGGAAAAACTGCGCAGCTGCCATGCGGGGTTGCCCGCCTAACCCCGTAGTTTCTGAAAACAACCAACCGATGATGCGACGCCACTCCGACATCCTCGCGGTCTTGCAATCTGTCGATGGCATCGTGAAGCGTCGCCACGCACTCTCGATCTTGGCCAATGTGCTCAGCCGTCGGACAGCCGGTACCGGCTTCATGGATTTGGATATCGGCCCGTTGGTTCTCGAAGCGCCAGCTCGCCATATCGGCGAGGTATTCGCCTTGTTCTCACGTCCGATGGCCATGCTCAAGCAGGCTTTTGCATTGAACTTGCCCCGCACTTCGTATTTCAGTAGCAAGGTTAGCGGCCGCAACGCGCCGTAGGGCGCCATTGATTGAGTCCCCATGAAAACACACTCAACGTCAACGACTCGCCACCGCACAAACAACGCACCAAGCGCAGTTGAACATCCGTCGCCCTACGCGTCTGCTGCTCAGACAAAGGCCTTTCTGGCTGGCAGCCTGGCCGCCCGGACGGCTCGCTTGGAAGCCAATGACATGCTCAGCACAGACATGGCTGCGGATCTGGTCGGTACCACCCCAGTGACAATCAATGCGTGGATCGCTAAAGGGCGGGCTATCGGATTGACCCAAACTCGGCATGCTTTCAAGTTGCCCAGTTGGCAGTTTGAACCTGCCCTATGGGATGCAGTGCCCAAGCTTTCAAAAGCCTTGGGAACCACTGAGGGCTGGGCTCTGCTTGCCTTCTTGGAGACGCCTTCGGGCGCTTTGGGCGGAAGGACACCGCGGCAGGCGATAGAGCAGGGTCATCTGGTCCGTGTAATTGAAGTGGCGGGTGCTGAGGGCTATTGACCCCTCCACGCCCCATGAAACTCGCAGATCTTCAGTAAATCCGTGACTTCTAGCTTCTAGCCCCGCAGCTTCTTTTCCGTGTTAGCAATCAGGCGCCCCTGCGGGCACGGTGAAGATAGGGATACGGCTACTCCTGTTTCGATGCTCGGCCACGATGTGACGATCCTGGTGACCAAAACAGTCCGGCAACGGCCTGAGAAGATTGAGCTGGAGCTCCGCTGCTCCTCCTGAGCGCCAGCTCGCCAAATCAGTGGTTCTCGACAGGAGCGGCAATCATCAGGGCGCGTTCTTCAGCATACAACCGTCGAAGCTTGGGCACCTTGACAATGCCTTTGATGTCGTCGGCGTTCTCATTTATCTACGCGCACGGACAGTCGTGCGACTGCTACGCAGCGGTTGCAGTCCTTCCCGTCCTGTGGCCGAACTCACGCTGACCGCCCTCAAGATGCCGCTGGCTCTGATCATCACGCAATGTTCGAAGGTTAGCTGTGCGAGGTGTTCAAAACTCGCTTGGCCCTGTGACATGAAGCTCTCATCCCGCCGGGCAGTGGCCGAGCTACATCCAAGCGGGTATGATGCCCACTTTCAAAAGGGAGCTTGCGTCTTGGCCGCACCAAGGCATATCACAGCAAAGGAAGTGCAGCGACTCACCGGGCTGACATCCAGTCAGCTCAGAGAGTGGACAAATCGTCGGTGCCTCATACTGCCCGACTTGCTGCCTAGCGGTCCCGGGACGCGCGCACGCTATTCATGGCAAACGGTATTGGTGCTTCGACTTGCAGTTAGCTTGAAAGGCGTCTTTCATGTCGAACTGCAAGCCCACCAAGACCTTTTTGCGCAGCTCTCTGCGTTCTTGTCTAAACGGCCTTTCCACTCCCTTGCTGGGCAGGTTTTGATTATTCATGCAAACGGAGACTTCGAGCTAGACGACGCGGCGTATGCACGCGCTTTCTATGACGACGCGATCGTCCTCTGTCTGGACTCTCACCTGAACGTACTATCCGCTGAGTTTGAGATGACGCCTTTCCCTATTCAGCGGACCCTTTTTCCGGCCACGCGCGCGCTATGACCTACGCGCTCGAGAATTGGCTCAAAAGGCTTGCATACACAGATTTTCCTGAAGGGCTGTTAAGGGTTGGGCAGAACGCTGGCACGCGACCCTATGCCTCAGAAATTGAGGAGATGCTGGCTCCAAATGGAAGCATCAGAGCGTCGGCCGTGTTCTGCGTTGAGGAGCAACCGACCGTATGTTTTGTTGAGGCGCATACGATCGCCGGCAATCCAGAGCAGCGTTTGGAGCAAATTCGACAACGAGTGTGGAATCAAAGCCTCGCGTCGGTAGTACTGGTCTTGGACTCTGATCAGGTCACTGCATATGCAGTTAATGATCGGACGGCTGAGCCGGACTTGCTGCCGAAAATGGCTGCGAGTGAACGCGGTAGATGGTCGGCCTACGAGGTTCAATCTGGCTTCATCAAAGATCGACTCTCGGATTGGTTTGTCCCAGACGAACGTGTAGACCGCCGACTGTTGGCCAACCTGCGTGAAGTGGTCAAGCTTCTGACCAAGCGAGGCCTTTCCAACAGTCAAGCCGAGGCGCTAATGGCACAGGTCATTTTCCTGTGCTACTTGGAGCAACGAGGAGTCGTTGGCCACGCATATCGAGAGCGACATGGCCTCGATGTCTTGGAAAGCTACGTCGTCCGACGTGATGGCTCTGGTGTTGACCGTCTTCTAAAGCGGCTGAGCAATGACTTCAACGGAGACTTCCTCAGCTCACGCGACGGGGGAGCTCCTACCTGGGCGGATTTGCCTCCAGCAGCGTTCCTTGCGATTGAACAGTTCCTTGACGCCGTGGATATCGAGACGGGTCAAGGATCGTTTTGGAGGTATGACTTCAGTCATATTCCGGTAGAGCTGATCTCGGGCATCTATGAGACTCTGCTCAAAGATCGGCAGGGCAAGCTCGGCGCGTACTACACGCCGCGACACCTTGCAAACTTGGTCACAGAGCAAGCGTTTCAGCGCGTGGCCAATCTCTCGAATTGTTCGGTCTACGACGGCGCGTGTGGTTCGGGCATCCTGCTCACGACAGCCTTCCGCCGAATGCTGCGACACATTGAAGCGACCAGCGGTCAACGCCTCGGATTTGCTGAGCGCGTGGCACTGATGCAAAAGTCGATCTTCGGCAATGACCTTGACGAAACGGCTTGCTGGATAACGGCATTTAGCTTGTATCTGTCGTTGCTTGAAGGACTAGAACCTTCGGAAATCTCGCGGCTGCAGTCGGACGAAAAGATCAAGTTGCCGAAGCTTATAGGCAAGGGTCTCAATATCCAGAAGGGCACCAAATACGGCGACTTCTTCTCCTCTTCGAATCCGTTTGCCGGTAAGCGTCGTTTCGACGTGTTCTTGTGCAATCCACCCTGGCGGGAATCTGACGACGATGAGAGGCCGACGTGGGAGGAGTGGTGCCGAAATCAAGATCCTGCCTACCCGATCGGAAGAAGGCAAATAGCCGCTGGCTTTGTCTTTAGGGCGATGCAATGCGTGCACTCAACTGGCGTTGTGGCACTGATTCTCCCGCTCAACCTAGTCATAGGCGCAACAAGTCAGTCCTGCGAATTTCGACAACGCTGGCTGGAAGAGGCGCACATCGATCGCATTATCAACTTTGGTGATGTTCGTCGGCTGCTCTTCCCAGCAGCAAAACATCCATGCGCAGTCGTTTTCGCGCAGCCTAGATCTTTGTCCGAAGAGACTATCTCACTCGGGCGTGAGACGGTTGAATACTGGACACCCAAAGCTGACGTCAGCCTCGCTCTTGGCCGGCTAGCGCTTCACGCCGTGGATCGTAAGCTCTTGCGCGCGCGCGAAATCTACGAGCGGCCTCACCTGCTAATTTCCTCCTATTGGGGCGAGCGTCGCGACCTGGATCTCTTAAAGCGGCTGCATCGATTCGGCACAGTTGCCAAGACTATGGAGTCTCGCTCAAAGCCATGGCTATCGGGCAAGGGCTTCCACGCGCCTAACAACAGCAACAAGGATCGGAAGCTTGGCATCCTTGAAAGCCTTGCATTTTTGCCGGCTGATGAACTACCTGAAGGTGATCCCTTCATCGCTGCTGGAACGAACTTCTTGCGCGTGCGAGACCACTATCCAATTGTCGCCAGCCCAGGCGGGCGCAATGCTGTGCTGTATACGGGGCCTCGAGTCCTCTTTCCGGACGGGTTGACAGAAGGCCTTCAGATTAAGGCATCGTTTTCGGACGAGCCATTTGCCTTTACGTCCTCCGTTGGCGCTATTGGCGGTTCGGCGAGCGACGGGGCACTGCTGAAGCTTCTGGCGGCATACCTTAGATCACCCTTGGCTTCATACCTCATGGTTATGACGAGCTATTCGGTCATTGGTGAGCGCCCCAGGGTAGCCCTGGATGACATCGAAACATTTCCTTTTTGCTCGCCAGAGCAGCACCCAAATCGCTCGGTAGCCGAAAGAGTTGTTTCTGAAGCCACAAGGCTTATGGGAGAAATTCAGAAAGCGACGACTGCCGCAAAGTATGCAGCTCAGACCGCGAAGCTCTACGACCAGGTCTATGACTACTTTGAGCTAAGTGAAGCTGAGCGACTGCTGGTGCAGGGAACTGTCGATGTGGTCGCAAAGTCAATTCAGCCGCCTGACTACCTGCGTCTTGCAACCCCGCTGCTCCATCGACCATCTAGCGACGAGGTGAAGCTCTACGCAAATGCTCTGGCGGCGGAGCTTTCGCGATGGCGCACGCGCAACGGCGGCGCGGGCGCGCTGGAGGTCACGGCGGTCGTTGAAAATAAGGACGGATTTTTCGGCGCGGTGCAAGTTAAGCTGAGCGCGAAGAGTGAGGATCGGGTTAGCGTGTCGTCTTCAGACTCCGCATTTCACCATTTGCTTCGTGAACTGCAAGCGAGTCATCAAATACAGGCGGACAGCTCCGATGCGGAAGATCTGTTCAAGATTCCAAACGTCATGGTGGTCGCGGGAGATGCGTTCTTCTTCGTGAAACCGATGCGCCGCCGGTTTTGGCTCGAGCGATCTGCGTTGGCCGATGCAGACCACATTGTCCAGACAGTTCATTCCGCGGCATGGGCAGCACAGCGCAACAAATGAATTCGACGCTGTCGCCGATCTGGTTCAATGTCTTCCCCGGTCCCCGGATCGGCGACGTCATGCAATACGTCTTCGACACTTGGGGGGAGCTTCAGGGGATGCACGCATCTGCCGTGACGTTCGATCACGACGAGACCGAACTGACTGACAACTTGTGCGAGGCGCTGGAAGACAGCGCACGCCGCCAGCGTCACGCAATGGATTGCGACTTCCAGCCCGAGACGTGGGAGATCCGCAGGCGGCCTGACGGCAGCACGCTGCGAGTCGCACGTGCCGATATCAGAGTGATTCTCGGCGCGCCGGGAACACCGCATCTCGTGATGGAGTTCAAGAAGCTTGATGGCACTCCCAACAGCAGATGGCGCTACTGCTTCGATGGGATGAATCGCTTCCTTGAGGGGAAGTACGCCGACGGACATGAATTCGGCGTAATGTGCGGCTTTTGCCCGAATGACCTCGACGGTGAAGCGAGCGCGCTGGGTCAATACATCTCAACTGGCGGAGGCGGTGAATACAGCACGCGGCTCAGCTGCGTCAAAGACATCAGCGGAAACGTTGTGGTCTCGCCCTCTAACTGGGCGTCGCCTTACGCGAAGTTTGACACGCTGCATCAGCGGCCGGCTCCAGCGATGGCGATCAAGCTCTTACACGTTTTGATGGCGTGTCATGCGCCCCCGGGGGGCTTGAACGCTCCCCCCACCCCAGCACTCCCTGGGCCAAAGAGGCGCCGAGCGAGCGCGCCAAACGGGAAAGTCCGCTGAACGCGTTTCGCGTTCATGTGATTGCTTAGTGTTGTTGGCTGGTGGCTCGCGTCGGAAGTTGCACCAGATGCGCCGGCGTCGCGGGTCGCGTCGGTTCCCCTAAGTGCCGCGCTGATAGCTCTAATTGCGTCGGAGAACTGCCCGAGCCGAGCCAGCCTCCGCCACGCATTTAGACGTGCGCGCCGGCCTACCTTGGGCACATCGGCGACGCAGCCGACACCCCCAAAGGGCGGTGGCTTGCCACCGCTAACGCAGCGACATTTGGACCGCGCCGCCGCGGCACTCAGGTCCACTTCAAGTAAGTGTTCGCACGCCTCAGTCGGGGCCTTCGCTGCCGCACGCGGTGATGAGGGTTAACTCGCGACGTGAAGCGGGCAGATGCGTTCCAAGAGGTTCAATGTCGGGTTTCGGAAACAGCTGATGGTCAGAGCCGCAACGCCGAGCGACAGCACCCAGCCTGAAGCAGTCAGGACTCCTGATGTACCCTGGGATCACAAAGTCACCGTGCACAATTTTTAGTTGCCTAAAACTGTCCTCCATCTAGAGTGCGGTCGTAGGAGGGGATATGCACGCCGCAATCGACAAGACATCAGTTCATCTTCACGAGTCATTGCTTTCAGTGCGCTCTGTTGCGCGTCAGTTTGCGACGGTTGCGATCGCTCTGGCTCTTTCCAGCGCAGCCATGGCCTTCCAGATAGCCCCCATGGGCTCTGCCTTCGAATCCAAGATGACCAACGAAACAGAAAACTCTCTGGCGACGGTGGCTGGCAGACTGGGCGTTCTGATCAAAGGCCGCGTCCACGAAGAAATCACCCAGATTGGGATGGGCTGTCCGATAGAGCCAAGCACGCTGGCCCAAGACGTCAGCTGCAGTTCTCGGGATTTGCCCTTTGCTACGCCCTACGTCATCTACGGCGTGCGTTGGAACGATCTACCCCCATTCAAACTTTCACCCGACGAGGGCAACTGCACCTACCTCGGCAAGTCCTGCAACGTGTCCCAGACCATCCGGTTCTCGACACAGCCGCTGTGTTGGTACTGTCTCTTCAAGGATGCAGAGAAGAAAGCGCAGACCCAACCGATCAGTGGGTGCATTAAGACCAAAGGTAGTCTGCACGGCAATGTGATGACCCGCTCGCACTTCGGCGACTTGCAGTTCCTGCATGCCATGGCGAGTGAGGAAGGAGTACACCCTGGCGCCACCCGTGCCAAGGTGCTGGACTGGCTGGAGTTCGCCTGGAAGGTGTCCTCGCGCGAAATCAAGCCCGACACCTTTCTTCGACACATCGACAACGCCACACTGAAGGAGCACTTCGGATGCACACAGTGGCGGGTCTCGGACCTCTACATCCTCGGGCGGCAAGACAAGCTGCTTCCGTACTTGCACCACGTGGCATTCGGCTCGGTGCTCCACACAGTCCAGGACTCGTTCGCCGGAGCCCATGCCTCGCGGGAGAGCTCACAGCCAAGCAGAATGTGTCAGGGCACTGACCTTACTCAGCCCAGACGGATCGTAGAATTCCATACCTATGGCGCGCAGGACGGAGGCCTGCACGACGAACAGGACAGCCGGGAAGCCATGACGCGCGTAAGCGCTGCAGACAGGTGGCCTGATGCTGTGGAGGCCACGCGCAATCTGTCGCGCTTCTATGAAGATCGCGCCCGATGGAGCGAAGTCCAGCCCTACATGCAGTGCCTGTTCGAACTGGCGGACGAACGCAATGACTCGTCACCGGGAGAGCCGTACCGTCGCCGCTGAGTGCTTGGGGGGCAGCCCAGCTCACCGCTCACTGCTTACTGTGGATCGAGCAATGCCAGCGCCTTGCGCTTGCCAAGTTTGAGCACTTCAGCAATGCGCTCCAACTGTGCGGCCCGGGGATGAACATGGCCTGTCTCCCACTTGTAGACAGATATCGAAGAAGCACCCAGCAGCTGAGCCATCTGCTTCTGCGTAATACCGAGTGCTGCGCGTTTGTCGATCAACACCTGAGCATCGAACGGGATCTGCTTTGACTTCTTGGGCGCGACATCTTCTGCCACGGCCTTGGCTTGGGGCGCATCCGTTACTTTGACCTGCCGTTGAGTGGCTTTGAGCTGGGAGCTCAGCGCCTTGACCTCACGCTTCAGTGCCGCGATCTCCGAACGGTGGCCGGTGATCGCCTTGCGCATGCCCTGAAGTTCAGGTTTGAGCTCCTTGCGCGCCATGCGAACAACTTCAGCGCGAAAGGCATTTGAAAATGTATTCATAGTCTCGATGGTAACTTTCGCGGCTTATCGCGTGCTTAGGGGCCATACGCACCGACGTATGGCACTCCGTCTTCGCCCCCCAAAAACAAAACCGCCAAAGGCCTAAGCCCATGGCGGTTTGTTCCGGTGGAGGTCGAACGAGCGGTACTTACTTCCCAGCCTTGTCCGCCTTGCGCTTGGCAGCCTTGGGATCTACCACCGCCTTGAACTTCGCACCCGCCACAAACTTCGGCACCGTGCTCGCAGGAATCTTCAGTGCTGCACCGGTGGATGGGTTCTTGCCCGTGCGTGCTGCACGCTTGGCGGACTTGAAGGTGCCAAAGCCCACCAGCTGCACGGCATCGCCTTTCTTGACGGCGGTCTGGATGGTGTCGATCAGCGTTTCCAGCACCGCGTTGGCGGCGGTCTTGGACAGATCATTCTTGGAAGCCAGGATTTCAACGAGTTCTGCGCGGTTCATGGATGCTCACGTGTAGAGGTTGGAAAGGATCGATTTATACCGCCGCCGCTGACACGGCCCTTGCTGCGACTCAATGTTGCAGTGCACTTCTTGGCAAAAACTCCACGCCCGTGCGTTTCACCAGCTCCTGGTAGCTGATAGGTCGCCCCACGGTCTCCCCCTCGCGGTTCTCCTGCCAGTGCGCCCAGGCCTTGTTGGTCGTGGCGTCATAGACCAGCTTGTACAGATAGGTCGGCACCTTGACCCAGTTGGCTCCAATACGTGGCCCCGCATCCGTGAACACTGGCCCCGTGATCACAAACACATCGCCCTTAGCCCGCTTCACATAGTGCCGCGTGTCCTGCTCGATCTTGTTCCAGGCGCCACCGTTGTGCTGAGCGTTTTGGGGAACCATGTTCGCCAAGCTGAAGCTCTGGGCCATGGCCGTAGGCGTCGACATATCTCCTGCAGGCGCCATGTGCCCTCGGGAGTAGCCAGAGTTCTTGTAGTCCTCCAGCTCCGCTCGCTCGCCACTCGGGAGTCGAGCATCTGCATAGAAGCGCTTGGCCCGCTTCTCATCGGCATCCTCGATGAGCCTGCGGTTCAGGCGCTGGGCCACGAACACCGGTGTCTTGGTGGTGCCAGAGTGCAACACCGCAAACGCTTCATAGCAAAGCTCGCGCAACTGCGGGCGGGGCGTGATGGCCGGTGGTGTGCCATTCGCAAAGAACTGCGGGCATTGCGCAAAGGAGGTGGGTTCGGGCGTGAGCAGCGCCGCACTGTCGAACTGCGGGGAACGTGCCCAGGAGAGATTCGGGATAGCAACGCCGACGAGAGCCAGGGCCAGCACAGCAGCCAGGCGCACACGGCCTGGACAAGAGAAAAAACGATTCACAGAAGGAGCAATCGGGTCGAACAAAACGGAGCCCGATTGGAGCACCAATCACCTCTCGCTTCTGGCCCGAATGCTCGGATCTCGCAGGGTTTTACAGCTGCTTGCAGAGATGGGGTCCACAAACAGAAAGGGCTCCCCAAAGGGAGCCCGATCTGCCTGCCCGCCCCTGCGATTCAATTAACACTCCCCATGGCAGCAGCACCCGCACCGCGCGAAGTGCCACCGCCATGGAAGTCCCGCAACTGCTTTAATCCAACTCAAGCAGTTGGTCAGCCAGAAACGCAGGCATTCACAAGCCGCCTTGCGGGAACGCCTGCAGGTTCGTCAGTTTTGCTGAAGTCACGCTTGCCCTTGGTTTTGAAGGCTCGCCTACTCCGTAGGCGTTGGCTCGGAAAGCGACAGCTATCGCGCTAACTGGGTGCCAGCGGCCCTTTGTCATCAAGCTTTGCACCCGTTGCCGATATTTCTGTGGATTTGGCGCATTCTCCTCACGCCCTTTGTGTCGCCGAGTGTTGCACCACCAACATGCAGCAACGATGTTTTGTGCGGAATCGCGCCCTTGATCCTGGCGAGCAGTTAGATGCTCAGCCGTGCAACGAAGGTACTTTTGGAATTTAGGCTTGAGTTCTTTGGGCGTGAACTCAGGCAACGCAGGTTCGATCATTGCCAAACCGCAGTAGAAACAACGGCATTGTTGGATGAGCGCGGACTGGATACGGAGTTTGGCTATCTTGTTCATTTGGCAGCAGGGGTAGTGTTGAAGCTACTCCCGTTGCCGATAGCCGGACAGGTCGGGCGCCGGGGCATCGCACCACTCGGCTATGCGCCAAGTCACCCGGACGCGGCCGGGTTCGCGTTAGCCCGGACAACTAATAATTTATATCGCTGCGTCCAGTCGGCGCAAGTACCGGCTGTTGCACGCATGCGTCATGCTGACTCAACAGGTAACTCGACTTGCTGCGCCGGATCATTCGCCCTGTGCACAAACAGCTCCAGTGGCGGCACTTTGATCAGCGCCTCTGCCTGCTCGATAGTGCCTCGCAGCCAAGTATCCCAATCCCCCTTTTCCAGCGGCACCACCGTACGCTTGTCCTGCATGTCGGGCGCGCGCTTGGGGTCAGCCCTGTGCATCAAGTTCAGCACCGGCACGTCGTCGCAGTTCTGCGTGATCATGGTGTAGCTGGGCAGCACCTCACCCGTGGCCGGGTCGGTCCACTCGCTCCACAGGCCCGCCAAGCCCCAGGGCTCGCCGTCGGCCCGCTCGAACTGCCACGGGATGTGCTTGCCTGTGCCCCAGTAGGGTTCGACATACAGCTGCGCCGGGATGATGCAGCGCTGCCCCTTGCGCCAGGGGCCGCCGTAGGTCCATGACTTGGCCATGCCCTCGCGCCGGGCGTTGAAGGTGCTCAGGCGCTTGCCCTCCTTGCCTGTAGGGATGTGTGTCTTGGAGTTTGGCGGGATCATGCCCCACTGCCCTACCACCAGCTCGCGCCCGGCTTCCCTCTTGGCCCGCAGGAACGGCCCACGGTACAGCGGGCTCATCTTGTCGCGCCACTCTTCCTCGGGAACGTCACCGAAGTGCAGCACCAGCTGCTCACGGCCCGGGACCTCGTAGTAGGTACACATGGCATCATTCTGGCAGCAGGGAGCTATACTGTAAATATGTACAGTCTTTGGAATTCCCCGCTACCGGTGCCGTACGACACGGCGGCGCAGTCGCTGGCCTTGCCCCTGTGCGGGGTGAGCGTGCGCGCGGGGTTTCCATCGCCTGCCGATGACTTTGTGGTGGAGCGGCTGGACATCATGCAGCTGCTGGTCAAGCACCCCCAGGCCACCTACTTCTGGCGGGTGCGAGGCGACTCAATGCGCGACGCTGGCATTGAGGATGGAAGCATCATCGCGGTGGACCGGGCGATCAAGCCCAAGCACAACAGCATTGTCGTGGCCATTGTGGACGGCGAATGCACCGTGAAGTATCTGCACCAGCGCGCCGGCCGCATCAAGCTGCGGGCGGCCAACCCTACCTATCCCGACATCATTCCCCGAGAAAACCAGACCATTGAGGTGTGGGGCGTGGTGAGTGGGTGCGTGAAGTTGTTTCTCACCTGATCTGATGGACGGAGGCCAGCATGTATGCGCTGGTGGATGGCAACAACTTTTACGTGAGCTGCGAGCGGGTGTTCCGCCCCAGCCTGAACGGCCGCCCGGTGGTGGTGTTGAGCAATAACGATGGCTGTGCCATCGCCCGCAGCAATGAGGCCAAGGCCCTGGGTATCAAGATGGGGGCGCCGTGGTTCCAGATACGGCACATGGAAGAGACCCATGGCTTGGTGGCCTTGAGTGCCAACTTCACCCTGTACGGCGACATGAGCAACCGGATGATGAGCCTGGCGGCGGGCCTGGGCCCCTCGCAGGAGATTTACAGCATCGATGAGTCGTTCATCGGCTTGCAAGGAGTGCGGGGCGACCTGACCAAGCGCAGCCAGGCCATCCGCGACCGCATCCACCAGTGGGTGGGCATCCCCTGCGGCATCGGGATTGGCCACACCAAGACGTTGGCGAAGCTGGCCAACCACATTGCCAAGACGGCAGAGCGCAAACCAGGCAGCTACCCCGCCGAGCTGGCCCAGGTGTGCAACCTGACCGCCCTGCCTGCCCAGGACTTGGACGAGGTGTTGGCCAGCACGCTGGTGGAAGAAGTCTGGGGCGTGGGCCGCAAGATCAGCGCGCAGCTGCATCAATGTGGTGTGCATACGGTCCTGGACCTGGCCCGGCTAGACCCGACCATGGTGCGCAGGCGCTGGAGCGTGGTGCTGGAGCGCACCGTGCGCGAGTTGCAAGGCATGCAGTGCATCGACCTGGACGATGCACCGGCACCGAAGAAAGAAATTGCCTGCACCCGGTCATTCGGCCAGGCAGTGACCGAGCTGCCCCCGTTGGTGGAGGCCGTGAGCGAGTTCGCCAGCCGAGCGGCCGAGAAGCTACGCAAACAAGGCAGTCTGGCCAGCCAGTTGCTGGTGTTCTGCCACACCTCGCCCTTCCGCCCCGGCCCGCGCTTCAATAAGTCAGTGGTGGTGCCCCTGCGCCGGCCTACGGCCGACACCGGCAAGCTGGTGTGGGCGGCCACAGCGGGCATGCGCCGGATGTATGAGCCTGGCTACAAGATGGCCAAGGCTGGGGTAATGCTGCTGGACCTGATGCCGGGCAACGTGCTGCAGGGTGAGCTGGATCTGGAGGATGAAGACCACCGGGACCGCACCCAGCTGATGGTGGCACTGGATGCGCTCAACCAGCGCTATGGCAAGGGCACCGTGCATTCAGGCGCCACAGGGGGCACCAACCGGGGCAAGGACTGGGGGATGAAGCAGGAGAGGCGCACGCCGCAGTACACGACGCGGTGGGAGGATGTGCCTGTGGCACGGGCCTAAGCGTGAGGGAGCTCCCGCGCTCGAGTCGGCTCTGCAGCGTTATGCACAGCACGCAGTTATGCACAGTTGGTCCGGCAGCGCGGCGTCGCCGCCCTCGCAAGAGGGCTGCG
>NZ_JBWKYJ010000076.1:0-22547 GCF_059423685.1 Acidovorax sp. GW460-11-11-14-LB4
GACCCAAACACCCCGCCGCCCCTTCCGCTCCCGCGAATGGTTTGCCGCGCCCGAGCGCTCGGACATGACCGCGCTGTACCTGGAGCGGTTCATGAACTACGGGCTCACGCCCGAAGAGCTGCGCTCGGGCCGGCCCATCATCGGCATTGCGCAGACGGGCAGCGACCTGTCGCCCTGCAACCGCATCCACCTGGACCTGGCGCGCCGCGTGCGCGACGGCATCCGCGATGCGGGCGGCATCCCGATGGAGTTCCCCGTCCACCCCATCTTTGAAAACTGCCGCCGCCCCACGGCCGCGCTGGACCGCAACCTGGCGTACCTGGGGCTGGTGGAGATCCTGTACGGCTACCCCATCGACGCGGTGGTGCTGACCACCGGCTGCGACAAGACCACACCGGCAGGCATCATGGCCGCGTCCACCGTGGACATCCCGGCCATCGTGCTTTCAGGCGGGCCGATGCTCGATGGTTGGCACGAGGGGCAGCTGGTGGGCTCGGGCACCGTGATCTGGCGCAGCCGCCGCCAGCTCGCGGCGGGCGAGATTGACGAGGAAGAGTTTCTGCAACGCGCTTGCAACAGCGCGCCCTCGGCCGGGCACTGCAACACCATGGGCACGGCATCGACCATGAACGCCGTGGCAGAGGCGCTGGGCCTGTCGCTGCCGGGCTGCGCGGCCATTCCAGCGCCCTACCGCGAGCGCGGCCAGATGGCCTACGAGACCGGGCGTCGCATCGTGGAAATGGCGTATGAAGACCTGCGCCCCTCGCGCATCCTGACGCGCAAGAGCTTTCTGAACGCGCTGTCAGTGGTGAGCGTGGCGGGCGGCAGCAGCAACGCGCAGGTGCACATCATGGCGATGGCGCGCCACGCGGGCGTGCAGCTGGACGCGCAAGACTGGACCGACCACGCCTACGACCTGCCCCTGCTGCTGAACATGCAGCCTGCGGGGCAGTTTCTGGGTGAACGCTTCTTCCGCGCAGGCGGCGTGCCCGCGCTGATGTGGGAGCTGCAGCAGGCCGGCAAACTGCATGCCGACTGCGCCAGCGTGACCGGCAAGACGGTGAGCGAGAACCTGCAAGGCCGCGAGACCCACGACCGCGAGGTGATCCGCCCCTTCAGCAACCCGCTCATGCACAAGGCGGGGTTCATGGTGCTCAACGGCAACCTGTTCGACTTCGGGATCATGAAGACCTCGGTGATCTCCGAAGCCTTTCGCCAGCGCTACCTCAGCCAGCCGGGCGCGGAAGGCATCTTTGAAGCCCGTGCTGTGGTGTTTGAAGGCGCGGACGACTACCACGCCCGAATCAACGATCCAACCTTGAACATCGACGAAGGCTGCATCCTGGTGATGCGCGGCGCGGGCCCCATCGGCTGGCCGGGCTCGGCCGAAGTGGTGAACATGCAGCCGCCCGATGCGCTGATCCGGCGCGGCATCAACACATTGCCCACGCTGGGCGACGGACGCCAGTCGGGCACGGCAGACAGCCCTTCCATCCTCAACGCATCGCCCGAGAGCGCCGTGGGCGGGGGCCTGTCCTGGCTGCAAAGCGGCGACACCATCCGCATCGACCTGAACACCGGTCGCTGCGATGCGCTGGTCGCCCCCGAGGAAATCGCGCGCCGACAACGCGACCTGCCCGCCCCACCCGTGCCTGCGAGCCAGTCGCCCTGGGAGGCGCTGTACCGCGAGAAAACAGGGCAATTGGCCGATGGTGCCACGCTGGACTTTGCGCTGGAATTTCAGCGCATCTCCGAAAAAACGCCACGTCACAACCACTGACAACGAACGGGTAGGCCACTGGCGCCTTCCCGGACTTTTTCGAAGGACTCTCCATGAACAACATGACGGCAGCGGCAGTTGCCGAACGGGCCCGTGCGCCCCAGGCCGCATTGCAAGTGCTTCCCGACGACGGCCTGCAGGGCACGCTGGTGGGCCGTGTGTGGGCACCCCAAGGCGCCGTTCCCGGCCCGGCGGTGGTGGCACTGCGGCCCGAAGGTGTGTTCGACCTCAGCGCGCCCTACCCCACCATGAGCACGCTGCTCGACACCCTGGCACCGGCAGAGGCTGTGCGCAGCGCCACCGGCCAGTACCTGTGCAGCGTGGAAGACCTGCTGGCCAACAGCCTGCCCGGCGCGCGCGACACCACGTGCCCCTGGCTGCTGGCCCCGTGCGACCTGCAGGTAGTGAAGGCGGCAGGCGTGACGTTTGCGGCCAGCCTCATCGAGCGCGTGATCGAAGAACAGGCGCGCGGCGACTCCACCCGCGCGCAGGGCCTGCGCAGCCAGGTCATCGGCCTGATCGGCCAGAACTTGGCGGACATCCGCCCGGGCTCGCCCGAGGCCATGCGCCTCAAGGCGCTGTTGCAAGACAAAGGCCTGTGGTCGCAATACCTGGAGGTGGGCATTGGCCCAGACGCCGAGGTGTTCACCAAGGCGCCGGTGCTGGCCTCTGTGGGCTGCGGCGACGACATCGGCATCCGCTCCGACTCGGCCTGGAACAACCCCGAGCCCGAGGTGGTGCTGGCGGTGAACAGCCGGGGCCAGATCGTGGGCGCCACGCTGGGCAACGATGTGAACCTGCGCGACATCGAGGGCCGCAGCGCCCTGCTGCTGGGTAAGGCCAAGGACAACAACGCTTCATGCGCTTTAGGACCCTTCATCCGCCTGTTCGACGCCAGCTTCGGGCTGGAGCAGGTGCGCAATGAGACGGTGCACCTGCGTGTGGCTGGCGCGGACGGCTTTGAGCTGCGCGGCATCAACACCATGGCCAGCATCAGCCGCGACCCCACCGACCTGGTGGCGCAGACCCTGGCCGCGCACCAGTACCCGGACGGGTTCATGCTGTTCATGGGCACGCTGTTCGCCCCCATCGAAGACCGCGATCAACCGGGCGGCGGCTTCACCCACCACCTGGGCGACCTGGTCTCCATCCAGAGTGCCTGGCTGGGTGGGCTGCACAACCGCGTGGCACACAGCGAGGCTGCGCCGCCGTGGCGCTTTGGCCTGCGCGCCTTCATGGCAAACCTGGCGCAGCGCGGGCTGCTGCAGGGTGCTGCACTCTGAGTCGAAAAGAAAAAATCAGGAGACCACAATGCTGAATGCCCTTATCGACCGCTGCTGCCGGTGGATCAACCTGCTCATCGCCCTGGCGCTGGCCGTGATGGTAGTGATGGTGTTCGGCAATGTGGTGCTGCGCTACGCGTTCAACTCCGGCATCGCCATCAGCGAGGAGGTCTCGCGCTGGCTGTTCGTGTGGATCACCTTCCTGGGCGCCATCGTGGCGGTGCGCGAGCGGGGCCACCTGGGCACGGACTTTCTGCTGGCACGCCTGCCGCCGCTGGGTCAGCGCATCTGCCTCGCCATCAGCTACGCGCTGATGATCTGGTGCACTTGGCTGCTCTTCAGCGGCGCGCTGGCACAGGCGCACATCAACTGGGATGTGGATGCGCCGGTCACCGGTGCATCCATGGCCATCTTCTATGCGTCGGGTGTGGTGTTTGCCGTGGCGGCGGGGCTGCTGCTGGCGCTGGACCTGTGGCGGATTGTGTCGGGGCAGATGCCCGACAACGAGCTGCTGCACATCGCCGAATCCGAAGAACTGGCCGCTGTGGGCAGCCAGTTGCCGCACACAGCCCCCGCGCCCACGGCTTCACGCCAGTGAACCCCACATCGCAATGACCTGGAGCGCTCTCCCATGACCGTCTTTATCTTCCTCGGCTCCCTGCTGGCCGCCATGGCCATCGGCGTGCCGATTGCGTACGCGCTGCTCGTGTCCGGCGCGGCCCTGATGTGGCACCTGGACCTGTTCGACGCGCAGATCCTGGCGCAGAACGTGATCAACGGCGCGGACAGTTTTCCGCTGCTGGCCGTGCCCTTCTTCATGCTGGCGGGCGAGATCATGAACGTGGGTGGGCTGTCGCAGCGCATCGTCAAGCTCGCGCTCACGCTGGTGGGGCACAAGCGGGGCGGGCTGGGGTTCGTGGCCATCCTGGCGGCCTGCATGCTGGCGGCGCTGTCGGGCTCCGCCGTGGCCGACACGGCGGCACTGGCGGCCCTGCTGCTGCCCATGATGGTGAAGGCCGGGCACGACAAGGCGCGCGCAGGCGGGCTCATTGCCTCGGCCGGCATCATCGCGCCGGTGATTCCGCCGTCCATCGGCTTCGTGGTGTTCGGCGTAGCGGCCAATGTGTCGATCAGCAAGCTCTTCCTGGCGGGGATCGTGCCCGGGCTGCTGATGGGGCTGGCGATTGCCATCACCTGGTACTGGGTGTCGCAGCGCGAAAACGTCACGCCACCGCCCAAAGCATCCACCGCCGAAAAGCTGCAGGCGCTCAGGGAATCGACCTGGGCACTGTTCCTGCCGGTGATCGTGATCGTGGGCTTGAAGATGGGCGTGTTCACCCCCACCGAGGCGGCGGCCGTCGCTGCCGTGTACGCCCTGCTGGTGGCCACGCTGGTCTACCGCGAGCTGCACTGGCGCCAGCTGACCTATGTGTTCATCAGTGCCGCCAAGACCACCGCCGTGATCATGTTCCTGGTGGCGGCCGCCATGGTCAGCGCCTGGCTCATCACGGTGGCGGATATCCCGCGCCAGCTGGTGAACCTGCTCAAGCCCCTGATGGAACACCCCACGCTGCTGCTCATCGCCATCATGGTGCTGGTGATGGCCGTGGGCACGGCCATGGACATGACGCCCACCATCCTCATCCTCACGCCCGTGCTGATGCCGGTGGTGAAGGCGGCAGGCATCGACCCGGTGTACTTCGGCGTGCTGTTCATCATCAACAACGCCATCGGGCTCATCACCCCGCCAGTCGGTACCGTGCTGAATGTGGTGGCGGGCGTGGGCAAGATGCGCATGGATGACGTGACGCGGGGCGTCATCCCGTTCATGGTGGCGCAGTTTGCGGTGATGTTCCTGATGGTGCTGTTTCCATCGATCGTACTGGTGCCGATGCGGTGGTTCATCGGGTGAGAGACCCCGCCCAACGCGCCTGCAGATGTATCTGTGGGGCGCGTTGGGGACTATTTCACGCCCAGGCGTTTGGCGATGCGGCTGGACCATCCAGCTGAGGAGAAGATGATCCTCCCCGCATCGGTCAACGTTTTCCGAGACAGGTGAGCGGGATGACCAACTACCAGCATCCCGGAGAGGCGCTTGATCTCGACATTGAAACGGCCGTTTTTTCTCACTACCAGGCAACAGCTGCTCGTGGGCTGGTCCCTGATCCCGGTGCTACTCGTCTGGCAACTCAATGGCTTTTACTTACCGGCCCTGGGAAGCAGGGGAGCACCGATCTTCTGGGCGGTTGACGGGCTTCAATGGGTAGTGCTTCCGGCTCTCTTGCTGGGACTGCTCGCCCACAAAGCCGCATTGCACCCACCACACTACGGACTCGTTCCGCCCGGAAAAAACCTGTGGCCCCTTGCAGGACAGGGGCTGATGGTGTTCGTCACCGCAGGGCTGGCCTTTCTGGTGGCGAGAAACTTGTCGTGGCGGGTACTCGGCCCGTCGCCTGGCAGCTTCCAGTTGGTGCAACTTTTCCCTCAGGGCCTGGCGGGTGTGGCGGTGCAAATCTATGCGGCAGTCAGCGCCGGGCTGGTGGAGAGCATCTTTTTCATTGGGCTGCCATGGCTGCTGTACGCCAGTGCACGCCAACATCCTTCAGAAATGCGCTTCACACTCTGCGTATCAACCATCTTTGCGCTGGCGCACTGGGAGCACGGCAGGCACGGCGTGATCGCGGCCTTCTTTGCGCATGGGGCGATGTGCCGCTGGTTCCTGCACTGGAGAACCCTGTGGCCCATAGTGCTGGGCCACACACTGATCGACCTGGCGGCTTTTTCCTGAAGTCACAAAGAAAAGGGCTGCGCCCACTGGACGCAGCCCCTGTCAATCCGAAAAGGCTCAGTTCGCCACCGTGAACCGCTTTTGCACGTGGCGCGGCGTTTCCAGCTCGTCCACGATGGCCACGGCCAGGTCCGCCACGCTGATGCTGCCGGGCTGTTCGCCGTTCATCAGCGGGGCTTCGTCGCCCAGGCGGTACTGGCCGGTGCGCTCGCCGGGCTGCAGCAGGATGGGGGGCGAGAGGAAGGTCCAGTCCAGCGTGTTTTCGGTGCGGATCCAGTTCAGCGCCTCTCGGGCTGCCAGGGCGCCCTGCTTCCATTCGGTGGGGAACTGGGGCGTGTCCACCAGCTGCAGGCCGGGTGCCACAAACAGGCTGCCTGCGCCGCCCACCATCAGAAAGCGGCGCACGCCGGCCTGCTTGGTGCCGTCGATGGTGGCGCGGGTGCCCTTGAGGAACTGGTCGTGGATGTCTGGCACTGTCCAGCCGGGGTTGTAGGCGCTCACCACCGCGTCGTGGCCCGCAACAGCCTGGGCCACCTGGGTGGCGTCCTGCGCGTCTGCGGCGACCACGGTCAGACCTTCGCGGGCCGTGAGCTTTGCGGGATTGCGGGCCAGCACGGTCACACGGTGGCCGCGTTGCAGCAGTTCGTTCAGCACGGCCGAGCCGACAAAGCCGGTGGCGCCAATCAGGGCGATTTTCATATCGATGTCCTTGGGGTCAAAGTTGTGATGTAGTGAGAATAGGAGCTTGTCAAAACAGGCGGTAGATGGCTAAAACCGCCTTATCTTTGAAGCTGTGCTTCACAATCGAACGCATGGAAGATCTCAAACGCATGGCTGTTTTCGCCGCCGTGGTGCAGCACGGCTCGATGAGCGGCGCCGCGCGCGCCCTGGGCATGAGCACTTCGGCGGTGAGCCAGCAGGTGCGCAAGCTCGAAAGCGACGGCGGCGTGACGCTGCTGCACCGCTCCACGCGCAAGTTGGCGCTCACCGAGGCGGGCCAGCGTTACCACGCGCGCTGCGCTGCCATGTGGGCGGCGGCGGAGCAAGCGCGCGCCGAGCTGGCAGCCTCCCGCGATGCGCCCAGTGGCGAATTGCGGATGTCGGCCACCGTGGGGTTTGCGCGGCACATCGCACCCGCCCTGGGTGAACTGCTGGCCGCGCACCCGGCGCTGCGCCTGCGGCTGCTGGTGGACGACTCCACCATCGACCTCATCAACGCACGCATCGACCTGGCCGTGCGCTACGGGCGCCTGGCGGATTCGACCTGGGCGGCCCGGCGCCTGGGGGGCATGAGTTGGTACCTGTGCGCATCACCCGAATGGGTGGCCGCACACGGCGTGCCCCAGCACCCGGATGCGCTGCTGTCCCATAGCTGGCTGGGCTTCGCGCGCGAGGGGGGCGGGTTGCTCATCGACCTGCGCAGTCCCAGCGGCGAGCCGCGCGCACTGCGGGTGGAGCCGCGCATTGCCAGCAACAACCAGCTCTCGATCCAGCAGATGTGCGAGGCCGGGCTGGGCCTGGCGTTGGTGGGCAGCATGGATTCGCACGAAGCACTGCAGGCCGGGCGGCTGGTGCGCCTGCTGCCCGACTGGTCGTTTGGCACGCTGGACATCTGGGCCGTCACGCCCCAACGCGATGCCCAGCCCGCCAAGGTGCGCCAGTCCATCGCGGCACTGCATGCCTACCTGCGGCAGGTGCCCGGTATTTCGGACTGAGAGCGGCCACCAAAACCCTTCTGGCGTCGTTGCCGCGTCTTGTCGTACTGCTCGCACTGCCTGCGACGCAGCGCCTAGCCAGAACCGCTACGCTGGGTTTTGTGAGCCGCTCCGAGCCTTGCTCGTCGGCACCCATCGATTTTTTATCGCACGGACCCACAAATTCCATCGTTGTGTGGGCGCCGTGCTCTGCCTACAGTTGCGGCTCCCTGGCCAGGGTTTGTTTGATGGATTGACCCCACCACCCACCGGAGACCCGACATGACGACCAACCCGCCACTGACCTTCCCCATCGACCGCGTGCTGACCGCCTTCGAGCAGCAGGACGTGCCCACACTGCTGGCCACTATTGCCGACGATGTGGACTTCCGCATTGACCACTACCGCGACGATGCCGACACCAGCTGGCAAATCGCCCGCAACAAGGCCGAGGCGATGGCCGTGGTGCAGCGCCTGGGGGTGGATGTGTTCCCGCGCGGCACGAAGATCCTGCACACCCACAGCCAGCCGCTGGGCAACGACTGGGTGCTCACGCACTTTCACCAGCGCTTCTTTTATGCGGTACAACAGCGCGAAGTGGAATCCGTGACCTGGATCACCAGCCATTCGCAGAACGGCCAAGTGGACTATTTCCGCGAGACCGTCACCGCCATCACCCCGGTCTGACAACCCGATCCAAGAAAGGCTCCGCCACCATGCTGTTTGACCTGCGCGCCCTGGGCTACTTTGTAGCGGCCTATGAAGAGCGCTCGGTCACGGCCGCCTCGCGCCGCTGCTTTGTGGCGCAGCCGTCCATCAGCATGGCCATCAAGGGGCTGGAGGATGCGCTCGAAACCACCCTGTTCGAGCGCAGCCGCCAGGGCCTGGCGCCTACGCCCGCCGCGCACCGGCTGTACCCCCGCGCCTGCAGCCTGCTGGCCCAGTCCAGCGCCATGGTGCGCGACTTTCGCGATGCACCGCGTGAAACGCTGGGCATCTTCCTGCAGGACGACCTGATGGTGCAGCAGGCCGCGCCCCTGTTCGCACACATCGCGCAGGAGCTGCCCCACACCATGGTGCGGCTCACCGCCAGCGCGCAAGAAGCGCGGCTGCGCATGGTGGCCGAGCACTGCAAGTCGCCGGGCGACACCTTTGTGCCGCTGTGGCACGAGCCCTATGTGATGCTGGTGCCCGAGCAGCACCCGCTGCGCTTCAAGAAGCGCTTTGGCCTGGCAGACATTGAAAACCTGCCCCTCATCGAGTGGCCCTATTGCCCGCTGCACAAGTCCTTCATCCGTCTGCTGGCAGAGCGGGGGATTGCGCTGCAGGTGCTGGCCAGCGCCGCGCGCGAGGAGCTGCTGCTGCACATGGTGGACGCGGGTATGGGCCTGGCCGTCGTGCCGCAGTCGCATGCAGCCCAGGCGCGCCGCGCGCTCACCCGCCCGCTGGACGGGCCCCTGGCCTTTTCGCGCCACATTGGCCTGGCCTGCGACGCGTCGGACGCGCCCCTGCTCGGTCTGCTGCACCGCTTGGCGGACGGCATGAAGGCCACCGCAGCCCAGCCCGAGCCCACGCAGCGCAGCAATGTGGTCTGATCCCCTGCCCCATCCACCCCTCTGGCCACCCCCATGATTCTGGAAATTGCCCACCTCACCGTCCGCCCTGGCCAGAACAGCGCGTTTGAACAGGCATTTGCCCAGGCGCAGCGCATCATTGCCTCCATGCCCGGCTACCTGTCCCATGAGCTGGGGCATTGCATGGAGCGGCCACAGGACTATGTGCTGCTGGTGCGCTGGGCCACCCTGGCCGACCACGAGGTGGGTTTCCGCCAGTCCGCCCAGTACCAGGAGTGGAAACGGCTGCTGCACCATTTTTACGATCCGTTCCCCACCGTTGTGCACTTTGAGCCGGTCACGCCGGACAGGGTGTGACGGCGCCGCCACGCACGGATGCTGCAGTGCACTATTCGGGTATTGCCTGAAGATTTAGCGCACTGCGCGTGCCGTTTGGGTCCTAGAATTTGTAAAAGCGCGTATCTTCGTATCTTCATTACCGCGCGAAGGATCCAACATGAAAGCCATCCAGCAGGACATCGACGAGCGGACCAACCTCACCAGCACCAACAAGTTCGAGCTGCTGCTGTTTCGCCTGGGCATCGACAGCGCCTTGGGCAAGTCCGAGCTGTTCGGTATCAATGTCTTCAAGATCCGCGAAATCGTGGCCATGCCCAGCATCACGCCGATTGCGGGCACCACGGCCCATTCGCTCGGGGTGGTCAACCTGCGAGGACAGGTGATTCCGGTGCTGGACCTGCCCTCCATCGTGGGTTGCAAGCCACAGACGGGCCTGAACATCATGCTGGTCACAGAGTACGCACGCACCACCCAGGCGTTTGCGGTCGAGTCGGTGGAAGACATCGTGCGCCTGGACTGGAAACAGGTGCTGTCCGCGGAAACCAGCGGCGCTGCTGGCAAGCTGGTGACCAGCATTGCCCGTCTGGACGGCAACACCGACGAGTCCCGCCTCGCGCAGGTGCTGGACGTGGAAGCCATCCTGCAGATGATCTCGCCCTCTGACGGTCACGAGGTCACAGAGGAAAAGGTGGGCGCCAAACTCAAGCTCAAGCCTGGTTGCATCATCCTGGCGGCGGACGACTCGTTCGTGGCCCGCTCGCTCATCGAGCAAGAGCTCAAGGTGCTCAACGCGCCGTATGAAATGGTGAAATCCGGCAAGGAGGCCTGGGACCGGCTCAATGCCATCGCCAAAAGTGCCGAGGCCGAGGGCAAGACGGTGCTTGACCGCGTGGCCATGGTGCTGACCGACCTGGAAATGCCGGAGATGGACGGCTTCACGCTGACGCGCAACATCAAGCAGGACGCCCGCTTTCATGGGCTGCCGGTGGTCATCCATTCCTCGCTGTCGGGCTCGGCCAACGAAGACCATGTGCGCAGCGTCGGGGCCGATGGCTATGTGGCCAAGTTTGTGGCGGAAGACCTGGCGGAGACCATTCGCCGCGTACTGCCCAAGTAAACCGGCGCCCTATCCGCTGGAACACAACGGCCTTGCGGGGCCGTTTGTTTTTTACAGGTCCGACTTTTTGATTGAATCAGTTGATTGCGTCCATAAAACGTACTCTGATAGCTATCATTTTTGACAATATCAAGCAGCAGGCGTGCCCCATATTCACGGGTTGTTACAGCCTCCATCGGCACCTGTGCATGCGCCGAGTCAACCAAAAGCCGTCCCCACGCGCTAAAGTGATTGGCCCCCTGTGCCAGACCCCTGAAATTTGTAACGCTCCACCGGAGCGCTTTTCATGGGCTTTACGGACAAGGCGGAACGCGCCCACCCGGCCGGAGTCTGATCACCATGACCTACACCATCACCCGCATTCTTTCCGCCACGGTCCTGGGGGCCCTGGTGACGGGGTGTGCCACCGTGCCGGGCGACCCTTATTACGACTCCCCGCGCTACCCGGTGTACGAACAGCCAGGCTACATCTACAGTGCCCCGCCGCCGGTGTACCAGGCGCCGCCTGTATACCGTGCGCCTGGCGTGATCTATTCGGCCCCGCCGCCACCGCCCGCCATCTACTACGGCGGACGTGACCGCGACGACAACCGGTGGGACAACGACCGTAACCGCAATGACTGGCGCGAAAGAGAGCGTGACCGCGCTGAGCGCGACCGGGCAGCCCGCGAACGCGAACGCCGCGACCAGCAGGCCCGTGAACTGGATCGCCGAGCCCGAGAACAGGACCAGGCCCGCCGGGAGCAGGCCGAACGGGATCGCCGCGCTGCTGAAGACCGCCGCAACCGCGAAAACCGTCCCGGCCGCCTGGCACCCGACAGCTACACCCCGAGTCCGTACGACTGGCGCTCGCGCCAGCAGTCCAACAGCCCGGACAAGCCGTGATGGCCTGGCGCTGACCCCGCTACCCCCCACAACTCTCCAGCCACCATGAAACCACGTACCCATACCCTCATCGCTGGCCTGTGCGTGGTCTTTCTGGGCGCACTACCTCCATTGGGTGCCCAGGCGCAGGTGGTGCGCTGCACCGACGCTGCCACGGGCAAGGTCACCTACACCGACGGCAAATGCGCCAGCGGCACCACCGTGCGTGAGGTGGAGGCCCGCAAAACTCCGCAGGAGATCCAGCAGGAGCGCGAAGAAGCCGCCGAGGCGCTGGCGCGCAAACAGCAGCGCTTGCAGGCCGAGGCGACCGCCGCCGAGACCGAATCACGGCGCAATACACAACGCGACCAGACCGCTCCTGCCAAACCCACAGACTACGCACGCTCCCCGGAGTGCGCCCGTTCACGGCGCAACCTGGATGTGGTGTTGAGCAGTGTCACCGGCGGCGGCTACGAACAAAACCTGCGGGTGGAGGCGGCGCAGCGGCAGGTCGACCTGGACTGCCTGGGCCCTCAGGGCTATGCGGAGGTGGAGAAGTCCCGCCCACGGTCAACTAGCACCACGACGCCGGTAGTCGTCGTGCCCCCACCGCATTACCCGGTGCGGCCTACGCCCGTGCAGCCGCCGGCGCCCACCCCCAAAAAATTCACACAGTGCAACGTGTTCCGGTGCTACGACGCCCAGGGCAATAGCTACCCCCGCTGATCGGGCGCCCATGTGGGCAAGGTGAGGAGAGTGCGGATTTCTCCAGCCTCTCAGGCTCGCAACCCCTCGACCACACTGGGGTAGCGCAACCGCAGACCCAGCTCGCGCAGCATGCGCTGGTTGTCCAGCCGGCGCGATTCGCTCATGAAACTCAGCAGCATCAGCGACAGCTGCTCTTGCGCCGTGCTGCGAGGCACGCGCGGCGGGCGAGGCAGGCCATACAGATCAGCCGCCATGTCAAAGTAGTCGCCCATCTTCATGTGGGTGGAGTCGCTCACGTTGTAGGCGCGCTGCGGGCGCCCCTTCCACACGGCCGCCATGCAGGCGCGCGCCAGGTCTTCGGCATGGATGTGGTTGGTGAACACATCGTCCTCGGCCACCAGCACGGGCGTGCCCCGGCGCAAGCGGGCCTCAGGCGTACCGCCCTCGCGGTCGGGGGCGTAGATGCCCGGAATGCGCAACACGGTGGCCCGCACGCCGGCACGGCCCAAGTGGCGCACGGCGCGCTCGGCATTCACACGGCGCTGGGCGCGAGGTGTGCCGGGGGCCACGGCCCGAGTCTCTGGCACCAGGGCCCCCTGGCAGTCGCCATACACACCGCTGGTGGACGCGTAGGCCAACGACATTGGCAAGGTGCGCAGCCGCAGCGCGCGGGTCAGCGCCACGGTACGAGGGTCACGCCACCAGGCATCGCCCCCTGCGCCCTCCCCCGGCGGGGGCGCCAGATGCAGCACCCGCGTCGCCAGGCCGGATAGCCTGCGCAAGGTGCCTGCATCGTCCAGATTGCCCACCAGAGGCCGGGCCCCTTGTGCCCGCAGCTCCGCCACCCGCCCAGCGCTGGAGGTCAGTGCCAACACCTGCATGCGCCCGGCCCCGGGGCCCGTCTGCAGATGGCGCAGCACCCGTTGACCTACATCACCACAGCCCACGATGAGCAGGCGTTCGCGACGAAAGCGCGCTGGCAGCGCGCCGAGGGGGTTCTGGTTTGAGGGCAAAATCGGGTCCGTTTGCTTAGCTAGAGACGACTCCAAGGATACCCACACATGACCAGCGCCGAGGCTGCCACCACCGCAGCGTTTCAGATCACCGTGCAGCCCAGTGGCCGCGCTTTCAGTGCCAATGCGGGCGAAGCCATCCTGGCCGCCGCCATCCGCAGTGGCGTGGGCCTGCCCTACGGCTGCAAGGACGGCGCCTGTGGCTCGTGCAAGTGCAAAAAACTCAGCGGCACCGTGCAGCACGGCGCCCACCAATCCAAGGCCCTCACGGCCGACGAAGAGGCCGCAGGCCTGGTGCTGACCTGCTGCGCACAGCCACTGTCCGACGTGGTGCTCGAATCGCGCCAGGTCACCGACGAAAGCGCCTACCCCGTCAAGAAGATGCCAGTGCGCGTGGCCTCGCTCGAAAAGAAATCAGACGACGTGATGCAGGTGCGCCTGCAGCTGCCTGCCGCAGACACCTTCCGATACCACGCGGGCCAGTACATCGAGTTCATCCTGCGCGACGGCGCCCGACGCGCTTACTCGATGGCCAATGCGCCGCACACCCAGGCAGAGGCACCGGGTGTGGAGCTGCACATTCGACACATGGCCGGCGGCAAGTTCACCGACCATGTGTTTGGGGCGATGAAAGAGAAGGAAATCCTGCGTGTCGAAGGCCCGTTCGGCAGTTTTTTCCTGCGCGAAGACTCCGACAAGCCCATCGTGCTGCTGGCATCCGGCACCGGATTTGCCCCCATCAAGGCGCTGATCGAGCACCTGCAGTTCAAGGGCATCAGCCGCCCCACCGTGTTGTACTGGGGCGGCCGTCGCCCTGGCGATCTGTACCTGGCCGACTGGGTGCAGGCCCGCGTGGCCGAATTGCCGTGGTTGCGCTACGTTCCGGTCATTTCCAACGCGCTGCCCGAGGACGGCTGGACCGGCCGCACAGGCTTTGTGCACCAGGCGGTGCTGGACGACTTTGCGGATCTCTCAGGTCACCAGGTCTATGCCTGCGGCGCGCCCATCGTGGTCGAGTCCGCCCGTGACGCCTACAGCGCCCAGCGCGGCCTGCCGCCGGAAGAGTTTTTTGCCGACGCATTCACGTCGGAAGCCGACAAACACGGCGGCTGACACGCCCCCGCAAGGCCGATAAAGACACCTGGACCGACCCATGGTGCGTGCAGCGCCCGCCCCGCCAGCCCCGCAGGGCGCGCCCCGCCGCTGGAATCAAGTCCGGCGCGGAGGCTTCATTGCCACGCTGCTGTGCCTGGCGGCCCTGCTGGTGTGGGGCGCTGGCGAATGGGCCGAGCAAAGCGAACGCGACGCCCAGTGGGACAACCTGCGCCGCCTGGGCGAGGTGCAAGCCCTGGCGCTGCGTGGCGTGGCCACGCGCTACAACTACCTGCCCTTCACGGCCGCGCAGCACCCGCTGGTGCGGCAGCTACTGCAGCGGCCCGCATCACAGGCCGTGCGGGACGCCGCCAACGCCTACCTGCAGGCGGTGAACCAGCACGCGGGCTCCGACATGCTGTACGTGATGGACCCGCAGGGCCTCACCCTCGCGTCCAGCAACTGGGACACCCCCAACAGCTTTGTGCACCAGAACTACGGCAACAGGCCGTACTTTCGCGATGCCCTGGCGGGCCAGACGGGCCGCTTTTATGGCGTGGGCAAGACCACGGGCGAACCCGGCCTGTTTGTCTCAGCCCCCGTGGTCGATGCGGGCCGCGTGATCGGCGTGGTGGCGGTCAAGGTGCGCATGGAACCCATCTCGGACCCATGGGCCCAGCTGCGCGATCCAGTGTTCGTGACGGACGAGCGGGGCATCGTCTTTCTCGGCTCCGTGCCCGGCTGGCTCTACCGCACCAGCCAGCCCTTGCCCACCCCACTCGTGCAGCAGCTGCAGCACAACGAACAGTACGGCACAGGATGGACCCCGCGCGCCGTGCCCTGGACCCTGCGCCCACAAGACGACCCGCCCGGTGCCGAACTGCGCCTGGACGGCACGGGCGGCAAAAGCTACCTGGCGTTCGAAGAGAAGCTGCCCGACCTGGGCTGGACCCTCACCGTCACTGCCGACAGCCGCGTGGTGGCCCTGGCGCGGCAACAGGCCTGGGCACTGGCCACGCTGGCGTCGGGCCTGCTGGTGCTGGGCGCGCTGTACTGGCAGTTGCGCGAGCGGCGCCTCGCCGAAAACCGGTTGGCCCGCATCGAACTGGAGCAGCGCGTGCAGGAGCGTACCCACGCGCTGCAGCAAGCCCAGGCGTTCCGCCAGTCCATGGAGGACTCGCTGCTGGTGGGCATGCGCGCCCGCGACCTCGAAGGGCGCATCGTCTATGTCAACGCGGCCATGTGCGATATGGTGGGCTACCGGGCCGACGAACTCATCGGCCAGCTGCCGCCCTACCCGTACTGGCACCCTGACGAGCTGGACCGCCACTGGAACGACAGCGACACCGTGCTGGCTGGCAACGCGTTTCCGCAGGGGCGGGAGAACCGGCTGAGGCATCGTGACGGGTCGGACGTGTACACGATGTTCTACACCACACGCCTGATCGACGGCAGCGGCCAGCACATCGGCTGGATGAGCTCGGTGGTCAACATCACCGCGCAGAAGCGGGCCGAAGAGCAGCAGCAGCAGCGCGAGACCCAGCTGCAGCGGGTGCAGCGCGTGATCACCGTCGGCGAGATGGCATCCACCCTGGCCCACGAGCTGAACCAGCCGCTGGCCGCCCTGGTCAACTATGCGGCCGCCGCACGGGCGCTGGCCGCCCAGGGCAAGACCGGCCCCCTCCACGACAGCCTGGAGGCCCTGTCGGCCCAGGCGCTGCGGGCCGCCGACATCGTGGGCCGCATCCGCCGCTGGGTGCGCCAGCACCCTGAAAGCCGCGAGCCTTGTGATCTGTCTGCCATCGTGGAGCAGTCGCTGGAGCTGCTCTTGCGCGCCGAGGCTCGCCGCCAGGGGATCCCTGTGCGTGTGGAACAAGCCGGAGCCCCTTTGCCGGTGAACGCAGACCGTGTGCTGCTGGAGCAGGTGGTGATCAACCTGGGCCTGAATGCCCTGCAGGCCATGCAGACCCACCAGCCCCCGCCCGGCGGGCACGAATTGCGGCTGCGCATAGCCGCAGACGATGGCCAAGCGCTGGTGCAAGTGCTGGACCGGGGCCCAGGCCTGCCGCCCGGCATCGCCGAGCGCCTGTTCGAGCCTTTCTTCACCACACGTTCCGACGGTCTCGGCCTGGGTCTCAACATTTGCCGCTCCATCATTGAAAGCATGGGGGGCCAATTACAGGCCCGCAATCGAGAAGGCGGCGGCGCGGTCTTCGAGATCCGCCTGCCATGCCCCCCCGCCACCGAGAATGCCACCGCGCCATGACCTACGACACTGCCCCCATCGCCGCTGACTCGCCGGACCCCACCGTGGTCTACATCGTGGACGACGACGAAGGCGTGCGCCAATCGCTGGCCGCACTGCTGCTGGCACGCGGGTACTCGGTGCGGGCCTTCGACAGCGGCGAGGCCTTTCTGGCGCAGGCTGCACTGGACCACCCCGGCTGCGTGCTGCTGGACCTGCGCATGGAAGGCTTGAGCGGGCTGCAGGTATTCCACGAACTCGGCCAGCGCCACAGCGCGCTCAAGACCGTGTTCCTATCGGCCCACGGTGAGCTGTCCTCCGCCGTGGCAGCCGTCAAACAAGGGGCGGTGGACTGGCTCGAAAAACCGTGCAACGAAGCCACCTTGCTGGCCGCTGTCGAAAAGGCCTCCACGCTGTCGCAAACGCAGGCACGGCAGACACAACGGCAGCACCAGCTGCGCGAGCGCTGGAACGCCCTGAGCCCACGCCAGCAAGAGGTGGCCCAACTGCTGGGCACGGGCCTCAGCAGCAAGGAAGTGGCCCGTGCGCTGGCGCAGCGTGACCCGGAGCGCCCCATCGACCCGCGCACCGTGGACACGCACCGGTCCGCCATCTTCCTGAAGCTGGACATCCGCTCGTCGCACGAACTGGGCATGCTGGTGGAAGACCTGGGCGTGGCGCTCAGCGCGCCTCGCACGGCATGAACGTCCCCGCCTGACCATCACCCCCTCAGGGCTTCATAAGCTTTCTTACGATTTTTTTGCACAATGGCGCCCATGAACCGCAGAAACCTCATCCTCCTCGCCACCGCCGCTGCCACCGCAACGGCTTTTTCGTCCCCCGCCGTCTGGGCTCAGGATGCCGGCCAGCCCATCCGCCTGATCGTGCCGTATGCCCCGGGCGGCCCCATCGACGTCACGGCCCGCGCACTGGCCGAGCGCGTGCGCGAATCGCTGGGCACGGTCATCATCGACAACAAGGGCGGCGCGGGCGGCAACATCGGCGCCGACGCGATTGCCAAGGCTGCACCCGATGGCCTGACCATTGGCATCGCGGCCACCGCCACCCACGCAGTCAACCCCTGGCTGTATGCCCGCATGCCCTATGACGCAGGCAAGGACTTTGCCGGCATCACGCAGATGGTGCGCGTGCCCAATGTGCTGGTCATGAACGCCGCCAAGGCTGAGCAACTCAAGATCCATACCGTGACCGACCTCATCGCCTACGCCAAGGCTAACCCCGCCAAGCTCAACTACGGCAGTGGCGGCAACGGCAGCGCGGGCCACCTGGCGGGCGAGATGTTCAAGCAGCGCGCCGGCATCTACGCGCTGCACATCCCCTACCGGGGCGCCAACCCGGCCCAGCTGGCACTGCTGGCGGGCGAGGTGGACTTCAACATCGACAATCTGGCCGCCGCAGCGCCCAACATCCGCGCGGGCAAGCTCAAGGCGCTGGCCGTGACCTCGCTCGACGCCTCGGCCTCGCTGCCAGGCGTGCCACCGCTGTCCGCGACTTTCAAGGGTTTTTCCATCGACACCTGGTGGGGCCTGGTGGCGCCGGCCGCCACGCCCAAGCCCATCATCGACAAGCTGAACAAGGCTTTTGTGGCGGCACTGAACGCGCCCGAAACGAAGACCCGCTTTGCCGCATTGCTGGCGGAGCCCGTGACCACCACGCCGCAGCAGTTCGACAGCTTCATGGCCAGCGAGCGTGCCAAGTACCAGCAGGTGGTGAAGGCGTCCGGGGCAAAAGTCGATTGACGCTCTGAGACGCAATCCGCTCGGTGCTGCCGCCTGAGGCGGTAGCTCTTCGATGCCGTCCACGCCTGCGCGGGCAAGCTTGCGGCTGCGGCCTCCCAGCCCCCGAGAGAGACGCCACCCGAAGCCCGGCGGAGCCGGTTCCACGGTGGCACTGGCGTTGGACCGCGTCTGTTTCATCTGTCGCACACACAGCCAATACAGACGGGACTATTTTTAAGCCTTTTCAGGCCCTAGCGCTTACCTATAAAGCGCAAAAAGCTCCCAATTTAGGAGCAAATCATTCACCCGACAAAGCGCCCACCCAAGCCGGGCCTTCCAGCTGGTGGATGTCCTGAGACGCTACGGCCTGCAACGCCGACGCATCCACCCGCCCAGGCACCAGATCGGCCAGGGGGCGCAGCACGAACGCGCGTTCGGCCATGCGGGGGTGGGGCACGGTGAGGGTGGGGGTGTCGATCACTTGGTCGCCAAACCACAGGATGTCCAGGTCCAGCGTGCGGGGTGCATTGCGGTAGGGGCGCTCGCGCCCGGCGGACTGTTCGATGGCCTGCAGCGCCTGCAGCAGGGCCTCGGGGGTGAGGGTGGTGGCCACTTCGGCCACGGCGTTGAGGTAGTCCGGGCCACCGGCATCGACCGGTGCGCTGCCATAGAGCGGCGACACGCGCAGGACCCGCGTGCCGGGCAATTGACCCATGGCCGCCAATGCCTTGCGCAAGGCGGCTTGCCGCTCTCCCAGATTGGCCCCCAGGCCCACATAGACCCGAGAGGGCCGCTCAGCCTGCTCCCCCACGTCCGGCCAACTCACTCGCCAGCCGCAGCAGATGCTGCACCTTCGCCGCCACCACCACCGGGCTTGCGGCGACGACGGCGACGCTTCTTGGGCGCACCACTTTCGGCAGCCCATTCCGTCTCGCCGCCCGCATGGTCAGTGTCTTGGACGGTGCCCGGGGCACGTGGTGCCGCAGCAGGTGCACTGCGAGGCACACGCTTGACCACAGGCTGCGCTTTCTGGCGGGCCTTCTGCTCTTCCTTGGCCTGGTCCATCAGGTCGTCACGGCGCTCATCGTCGGCCGCCTGGAAGTCTTGCCACCACTCGGCCAGCGCTTCCTCGACCTCGCCCACATCGGCGCGCAGGCGCATGAAGTCGAACCCGGCACGGAAACGCGGCTGCATGACCATGCCGAAGGGCGTGTTGCCCACGCGCTTTTCAAAGCGGGGCTGCATGACCCAGATCTCGCGCATGTCGGCGGCCAGCTTGCCCCGGCCCGACACGTCGCCGATGCGCTTGTCGAACACTTCGTCGATGGCCTCTTGCAACGCGGGCAGCGGGTGTTGGCGCTGGTTCAGGCGCTCCTGCCAGCCATTGCGCACGTCTTCCCACAGCACGCAGGCCAGCAAGAAGCTGGGGGCCACGGGCTTGCCTTCGTTCACGCGGCGGTCGGTGTCCACCAGGGCCGCTTTGACAAACGGTGTGTCGGCGCGCTCCACGGCCACGTCCAGCAGCGGGTAGATGCCCTTGGACATGCCCAGCTTGCGCAGCTGCTCGATGGTGGCGATGGCGTGCCCGGTCTGCAGCAGCTTGAGCATTTCGTCAAACATGCGGCTTTGGGGCACCTCGGCCAGCAGGGCCTGCGACTGCACCAGCGGCGCGGCCGACTTGGCATCGATGCTGAAGCCCAGCGGGCTGAGCTTGGCCGCAAAACGCACGGCGCGGATGATGCGCACCGGGTCTTCGCGGTAGCGCGTGGCGGGGTCGCCAATCATGCGCAGCGTCTTCTTCTTCGCGTCCTGCAAACCCTTGTGGTAGTCGACCACGATCTGGCTGACCGGGTCGTAGTACATGGCGTTCACGGTGAAGTCGCGGCGCGTCGCGTCTTCGTCCTGCGGGCCCCAGACGTTGTCGCGCAGCACGCGGCCGCTGGCGTCCACGGCATGCTGCATGCCCGACAGCTGCGCCTTGCTGGTCTTTTCGTTGCCAGCCACCTGACCCGCTGCGGCATTGTCGAGGTAGGCGCGGAAGGTGGAGACCTCGATCACCTCGTGCTCGCGGCCCCGGCCGTGCACCACATGCACGATGCGAAAGCGCTTGCCGATGATGAACGCGCGGCGAAACAGGCCCTTGACCTGCTCGGGCGTGGCGTTGGTGGCCACGTCGAAGTCCTTGGGGCGCAGGCCCAGCAGCAGGTCGCGCACAGCGCCACCCACGATGTAGGCCTCGAAGCCAGCGTCCTTGAGCGTCTGCACCACCTCGGCGGCGCGGCGGTCCACCAGCTCGGGGTTGATGCCGTGCACGCTGGCGGGCACCTCTTCGCGCTTGCCGAAATGGGGCTTGCCGCCCGAGGTCCCGGGCGTCGATTTGCCCAGCAGTTTGTCGATGAACTTCTTGATCATGGGTAGGGAGATATCAGGGGACTGCGAGCGCAGGGGGTCAGGAGGCCGTCTGGCTGGCAGGCTCGGCAAACAGGTCCAGTATGCGCCAGCCGCGCTCCTGGGCCAGGGCGCGCAGGCGCGGGTCGGGGTTGGTGGCGACCGGGTGGTTCACCTTCTCCAGCAGGGGCACGTCGTTCATGGAGTCGCTATAGAACGTGCTCTCCACGTCGGCCCAGCTGAGCCGCCGCTCGGCCAGCCATTGTTCCATGCGGCGCACCTTGCCTTCGCGCATGGTCGGAATACCGTCAATCTCGCCGGTGTACCAGTCGCTGGCGTCGCGCACCAGCTGCACGGCCAGCAGTTGCGGCACCCCCAGCGCCTGGGCGATGGGGGTGGTCACGAACTCGTTGGTGGCAGTGACGATCACCACCTCGTCGCCCGCTGCCTGGTGCTGGCGGATCAGGTCGAGCGCCTGAGGCTTTATGGCGGGGGTGATGACCTCGCGCATGAACTGTCGGTGCGCCGCCGCTGCGGCCTCGGGCCCGCGCAGGCGCACGGCCTCGGTCGCAAAACGCACGTAGTCGTGTACATCGAGCGTTCCCGCCTGGTAGTGGGCATAGAACTCGTCGTTGCGGCGCGCGAACTCCACCGGGTCGTTCCAGCCGATGCGGATGGTGAACTCGCCCCACTCGTAGTCAGAGTCGAGCGGCAGCAGCGTGTGGTCTAGGTCAAACAGCGCCAAGCGAAGGCGGCTTCTTTGCATTTCAATCATTCAATAAGTTGCGCTGCGCGAGCGGTTGCAAAAACTGTCGCTGCCCAAACCCAGCGGCCGCCGCGCAAGGGCCGCCCCGCCGCGCTGGCGGCGTCCTCCTTCCCGCGGTGCGCAGCACAGCGAGAGAAGGGGGAAGCGGCGCAGCCGCTCAGGGGGTTGTCCCTCATTTTTTATTCCGACTCGAGCATTGTCTTGAGCAGCGGAATCGTGATGGCACGCTGGGTGCGCAAGGCAAAGGCGTCGAGCTGGTCCAGCAGCTGCATCAGGCTGCCCAGGTCGCGCGAAAAGCGGTTGAGCATGTAGTCCATGACTTCGTCGCCCAGGAACACGCCGCGCGCATCGGCCTCCTGGCGCAGCACGGCGCGGCGCTCGGCCTCACCCAGCAGTTGCAGCTGGAACACATGGCCCCAGCCCAGACGGCTGCGCAGGTCGTCGCGCAGCGGCAGGTCGGCGGGAGGCAGATCGCCAGCCGCCAGCACCCAGCGCTGGCTACCGCTGGCGGGGCTGATGGCATTGACGAACCAGTTGAAGGCCGTGGCCTGCTGGGCGGTGCTGTACAGGTGCACGTCGTCCATGACCACGGCGGCCCAGCGCTCGTCAAAGTCTGGCGGCTCACCCACCGAGGGGTCGAGCCAGCCCACGCTGGAGCCCTGCTCGCGCAGGGCCTGGCGCACGGCCTGGAGCAAATGGGTCTTGCCGCTGCCCGGCTCGCCCCAGAGGTAGGTGGGCACCGGGGAGCGGGTGGCTTCACTGCTGCCCGCCCCGGCGGCTAGGCGCAGGTGCTGCAGCGCGGCCTCGTTGGGCCCGGCAAAAAAACGGTCGAGGGTGGGCCCGGTGGCCAGGCCGATGTCCAGCGCCAGTTGCTTCATCGTCATGCGCGGCGCCCGCACAATGCAGGCTGAACCGTGGCGGAAGGTGCGGAAGCGGCGGTCAGGAAGAGGGTCAGCAGCGGCATCACAAGTGGGTGGGAAGGCACCGGGCCGTCGATGACTGCGGCCAGGCGCGGCGACAAAGTGGCATACGGCGCGTGGTCACCGACCGGCTCCCTCGCAGGGGCTGGGCGACAATGGCCGCGATTTTAGTCTGCTGCCAGCCCCCTGGGCCGCCGCCCGGCACCACCGCCCCCTGCCTTGCACCATGACACCTCC